>NZ_JAKUVW010000009.1:0-4935 GCF_026782085.1 Streptococcus oralis | reverse complement strand
AAAAAACAATAAATCTGTCAGTGACAGAAATGAGTGAGAACTCAAACTTTTAATGAGAGTTTGATCCTGGCTCAGGACGAACGCTGGCGGCGTGCCTAATACATGCAAGTAGAACGCTGAAGGAGGAGCTTGCTTCTCTGGATGAGTTGCGAACGGGTGAGTAACGCGTAGGTAACCTGCCTGGTAGCGGGGGATAACTATTGGAAACGATAGCTAATACCGCATAAGAGTAGATGTTGCATGACATTTGCTTAAAAGGTGCAATTGCATCACTACCAGATGGACCTGCGTTGTATTAGCTAGTTGGTGAGGTAACGGCTCACCAAGGCGACGATACATAGCCGACCTGAGAGGGTGATCGGCCACACTGGGACTGAGACACGGCCCAGACTCCTACGGGAGGCAGCAGTAGGGAATCTTCGGCAATGGACGGAAGTCTGACCGAGCAACGCCGCGTGAGTGAAGAAGGTTTTCGGATCGTAAAGCTCTGTTGTAAGAGAAGAACGAGTGTGAGAGTGGAAAGTTCACACTGTGACGGTATCTTACCAGAAAGGGACGGCTAACTACGTGCCAGCAGCCGCGGTAATACGTAGGTCCCGAGCGTTGTCCGGATTTATTGGGCGTAAAGCGAGCGCAGGCGGTTAGATAAGTCTGAAGTTAAAGGCTGTGGCTTAACCATAGTACGCTTTGGAAACTGTTTAACTTGAGTGCAAGAGGGGAGAGTGGAATTCCATGTGTAGCGGTGAAATGCGTAGATATATGGAGGAACACCGGTGGCGAAAGCGGCTCTCTGGCTTGTAACTGACGCTGAGGCTCGAAAGCGTGGGGAGCAAACAGGATTAGATACCCTGGTAGTCCACGCCGTAAACGATGAGTGCTAGGTGTTAGACCCTTTCCGGGGTTTAGTGCCGCAGCTAACGCATTAAGCACTCCGCCTGGGGAGTACGACCGCAAGGTTGAAACTCAAAGGAATTGACGGGGGCCCGCACAAGCGGTGGAGCATGTGGTTTAATTCGAAGCAACGCGAAGAACCTTACCAGGTCTTGACATCCCTCTGACCGCTCTAGAGATAGAGTTTTCCTTCGGGACAGAGGTGACAGGTGGTGCATGGTTGTCGTCAGCTCGTGTCGTGAGATGTTGGGTTAAGTCCCGCAACGAGCGCAACCCCTATTGTTAGTTGCCATCATTCAGTTGGGCACTCTAGCGAGACTGCCGGTAATAAACCGGAGGAAGGTGGGGATGACGTCAAATCATCATGCCCCTTATGACCTGGGCTACACACGTGCTACAATGGCTGGTACAACGAGTCGCAAGCCGGTGACGGCAAGCTAATCTCTTAAAGCCAGTCTCAGTTCGGATTGTAGGCTGCAACTCGCCTACATGAAGTCGGAATCGCTAGTAATCGCGGATCAGCACGCCGCGGTGAATACGTTCCCGGGCCTTGTACACACCGCCCGTCACACCACGAGAGTTTGTAACACCCGAAGTCGGTGAGGTAACCATTTGGAGCCAGCCGCCTAAGGTGGGATAGATGATTGGGGTGAAGTCGTAACAAGGTAGCCGTATCGGAAGGTGCGGCTGGATCACCTCCTTTCTAAGGATAAGGAACTGCACATTGGTCTTGTTTAGTCTTGAGAGGTCTTGTGGGGCCTTAGCTCAGCTGGGAGAGCGCCTGCTTTGCACGCAGGAGGTCAGCGGTTCGATCCCGCTAGGCTCCATTGGTGAGAGATCACCAAGTAATGCACATTGAAAATTGAATATCTATATCAAATAGTAACAAGAAAATAAACCGAAACGCTGTAGTATTAAAAGAGTTTATGACTGAAAGGTCAGAAAATAAGGTTAAGTTAATAAGGGCGCACGGTGGATGCCTTGGCACTAGGAGCCGAAGAAGGACGTGACAAACGACGATATGCCTTGGGTAGCTGTAAGTAAGCGATGATCCAGGGATTTCCGAATGGGGGAACCCAACAGGTACTACCTGTTACCCGCATCTGTTAAGGATGTGAGGAGGAAGACGCAGTGAACTGAAACATCTAAGTAGCTGCAGGAAGAGAAAGCAAAAGCGATTGCCTTAGTAGCGGCGAGCGAAACGGCAGGAGGGCAAACCGAAGAGTTTACTCTTCGGGGTTGTAGGACTGCAATGTGGACTCAAAGATTATAGAAGAATGATTTGGGAAGATCAGCCAAAGAGAGTAACAGCCTCGTATTTAAAATAGTCTTTGTACCTAGCAGTATCCTGAGTACGGCGGGACACGTGAAATCCCGTCGGAATCTGGGAGGACCATCTCCCAACCCTAAATACTCCCTAGTGACCGATAGTGAACCAGTACCGTGAGGGAAAGGTGAAAAGCACCCCGGGAGGGGAGTGAAATAGAACCTGAAACCGTGTGCCTACAACAAGTTCGAGCCCGTTAATGGGTGAGAGCGTGCCTTTTGTAGAATGAACCGGCGAGTTACGATATGATGCGAGGTTAAGTTGAAGAGACGGAGCCGCAGGGAAACCGAGTCTGAATAGGGCGCATTAGTATCATGTCGTAGACCCGAAACCATGTGACCTACCCATGAGCAGGTTGAAGGTGCGGTAAGACGCACTGGAGGACCGAACCAGGGCACGTTGAAAAGTGCTTGGATGACTTGTGGGTAGCGGAGAAATTCCAAACGAACTTGGAGATAGCTGGTTCTCTCCGAAATAGCTTTAGGGCTAGCGTCGACATAAAGATTCTTGGAGGTAGAGCACTGTTTGGGTGAGGGGTCCATCCCGGATTACCAATCTCAGATAAACTCCGAATGCCAATGAATTATGGTCGGCAGTCAGACTGCGAGTGCTAAGATCCGTAGTCGAAAGGGAAACAGCCCAGACCACCAGCTAAGGTCCCAAAATAATTGTTAAGTGGAAAAGGATGTGGGGTTGCACAGACAACTAGGATGTTAGCTTAGAAGCAGCTATTCATTCAAAGAGTGCGTAATAGCTCACTAGTCGAGTGACCCTGCGCCGAAAATGTACCGGGGCTAAAACAATTTACCGAAGCTGTGGATACCTTTATAGGTATGGTAGGAGAGCGTTCTATGTGTGATGAAGGTATACCGTGAGGAGTGCTGGAACGCATAGAAGTGAGAATGCCGGTATGAGTAGCGAAAGACAGGTGAGAATCCTGTCCACCGTAAGACTAAGGTTTCCAGGGGAAGGCTCGTCCGCCCTGGGTTAGTCGGGACCTAAGGAGAGACCGAAAGGTGTATCCGATGGACAACAGGTTGATATTCCTGTACTAGAGTATGTAGTGATGGAGGGACGCAGTAGGCTAACTAAAGCAGACGAATGGAAGAGTCTGTCTAAGCAGTGAGGTGTGAATTGAGTCAAATGCTTAATTCTATAACATTGAGCTGTGATGGGGAGCGAAGTTTAGTAGCGAAGTTAGTGACGTCACACTGCCAAGAAAAGCTTCTAGCGTTTAAACATACTCTACCCGTACCGCAAACCGACACAGGTAGTCGAGGCGAGTAGCCTCAGGTGAGCGAGAGAACTCTCGTTAAGGAACTCGGCAAAATGACCCCGTAACTTCGGGAGAAGGGGTGCTGACTTTACGTCAGCCGCAGTGAATAGGCCCAAGCAACTGTTTATCAAAAACACAGCTCTCTGCTAAATCGTAAGATGATGTATAGGGGGTGACGCCTGCCCGGTGCTGGAAGGTTAAGAGGAGTGCTTAGGAGTAATCCGAAGGTATGAATTGAAGCCCCAGTAAACGGCGGCCGTAACTATAACGGTCCTAAGGTAGCGAAATTCCTTGTCGGGTAAGTTCCGACCCGCACGAAAGGCGTAATGATTTGGGCACTGTCTCAACGAGAGACTCGGTGAAATTTTAGTACCTGTGAAGATGCAGGTTACCCGCGACAGGACGGAAAGACCCCATGGAGCTTTACTGCAGTTTGATATTGAGTGTCTGTACCACATGTACAGGATAGGTAGGAGTCTATGAGATCGGGACGCCAGTTTCGAAGGAGACGTTGTTGGGATACTACCCTTGTGTTATGGCCACTCTAACCCGGATAGGTTATCCCTATCGGAGACAGTGTCTGACGGGCAGTTTGACTGGGGCGGTCGCCTCCTAAAAGGTAACGGAGGCGCCCAAAGGTTCCCTCAGAATGGTTGGAAATCATTCGCAGAGTGTAAAGGTATAAGGGAGCTTGACTGCGAGAGCTACAACTCGAGCAGGGACGAAAGTCGGGCTTAGTGATCCGGTGGTTCCGTATGGAAGGGCCATCGCTCAACGGATAAAAGCTACCCTGGGGATAACAGGCTTATCTCCCCCAAGAGTTCACATCGACGGGGAGGTTTGGCACCTCGATGTCGGCTCGTCGCATCCTGGGGCTGTAGTCGGTCCCAAGGGTTGGGCTGTTCGCCCATTAAAGCGGCACGCGAGCTGGGTTCAGAACGTCGTGAGACAGTTCGGTCCCTATCCGTCGCGGGCGTAGGAAATTTGAGAGGATCTGCTCCTAGTACGAGAGGACCAGAGTGGACTTACCGCTGGTGTACCAGTTGTCTTGCCAAAGGCATCGCTGGGTAGCTATGTAGGGAAGGGATAAACGCTGAAAGCATCTAAGTGTGAAACCCACCTCAAGATGAGATTTCCCATGATTTTATATCAGTAAGAGCCCTGAGAGATGATCAGGTAGATAGGTTAGAAGTGGAAGTGTGGCGACACATGTAGCGGACTAATACTAATAGCTCGAGGACTTATCCAAAGTAACTGAGAATACGAAGTGTGAGGTTTTCTTGGTATTTGATAGATATTCAATTTTGAGTAGGTATTACTCAGAGTTAAGTGACGATAGCCTAGGAGATACACCTGTACCCATGCCGAACACAGTAGTTAAGCCCTAGAACGCCGGAAGTAGTTGGGGGTTGCCCCCTGTGAGATATGGAAGTCGCTTAGC
>NZ_JAKUVW010000008.1:0-17022 GCF_026782085.1 Streptococcus oralis | reverse complement strand
AAGACGATGACCTTCCACGTAAGATTACCTTCAGCAAGGTTAGCCTTGGTGGAACAGAAATCGCAGGCGCTCAAATCAAGATCTACAAGGGCGATAAGGCAGAAGGCACAGCCGTAGAAAGCTGGACATCAGAAGCTGGTAAGTCTAAAGATCTCAACTTGGCCCCAGGTACTTACACCTTCCATGAGGAAGCAGCTCCAACAGGCTACCTCAAAGTAACCGATATCACTTTCCAAGTCAAACATGACGGCACAGTGGAAGTGACAAATGTTGGTGAAAAAGACTCTAAAGGTGAAGAGAACAAAGTCGTAACCAACGGCTCAACAGTAACTGTAACCGACAAAGACGATGACCTTCCACGTAAGATCACCTTCAGCAAGGTAAATCTAGCGGGTGAAGAAATCGCGGGTGCAAAAATCCAAATTTTCCGTGGAGAAAAAGTTGCAGGTAATCCTGTGGCTGAATGGACTTCAAAAGCCAAACAATCACATGTACTTGATTTGACTCCGGGAGTATATACTTTCCATGAAGAGGCCGCTCCAACTGGATACTTAGCAGTAACAGATATTACATTCCAAGTTAACTACGACGGAACTGTAACAGTGGTAAATGCTAGTGGAAATCAGGTTGAGTTCAAGGATGGTAAGTTAGTAGTAACGGACCAAACTGAACCAGAAAATCCTAACCTACCAAACACTGGAAGTGAATCTGGACAAGCTGCATTAGCAGCAGGTTTAGCTCTTCTAGCTTTAGGCGCAGGTCTTGTAGCAACTAAACGAAGAAAAGAAGACTAATCTCATTTAGTAGCCAATAAGTACAGTAAAGAAAGATCAGGGATAACCCCCTGGTCTTTTTTCTATGATTCAGAATAATGAAATATGATAAATTAAACTATTTACCAGTATGGTATATGACTATTGCTAAATCTCTTCTGATTTTTACTTATATAAAATAGTTTGGATAATTATTAAGGTGTATCAAACTTATAAATAAATGGAACGTTTTGTGCATTGTTCCTTTCTGTTTGTTTAAAAGAGAAGTTGTTCGTAAGTGTTCACTATACTTAAAGAAACTATAGTGTGATGAAAGAATTAGTTTTTATGGCAGTAATTTTACACTGTGTCAATATTTTCAAAAGGCAATAACCTCATAATATTACAAAAAAAGTTAATTTTGTTTTATAATGAAATTAAAGGAGGTTTCTATATTAAGAATAGAACAAATATGGTAAATATTGCACTCACATATAGTTATGAAACATATTAATATGATGTAACTTATTCAATAACCCTCATGGATTTCAACGAATTCGAAAGGAGATGTGTGTTGAGATTTTATAATCATAGTTTGTCGTTTTAATGTTTTCGGTAATTTAGAAAGGAAGATTATGAAGAACAAGAAATTTTGGTTACCCATCCTAACTTCTCTGGCCTGTTTGCTAGGGATGTTCTTTGCTCCAAATTCAGTTCAAGCAAAGGAACTGAAGAACGTTATCAGTAATATTGGAATTTGGGAGGTTGATAATGGTAAGTTTATAAAACCGGATGCGAATGGTGTTTATACACTTTCTCCTGAGCATCATAACTACTCAAATTATAAATTCACTGTTGATTACGATTTGAGCGCCTATGATGGTAAATTAGAGGACGGTGATACCTTTACCTTTACTGTTCCGAGCCCTTTAACTGTTAGAAATGAAACTTTTGATTTAAAAGATAAGGAAACAGATCTCGTTATCGGAGAAACTCAAATTGTATCAAACGGGGATAATAATGGTGGTAAGGCAACTATTACATTAAAAAATCTGAAAGCCTATCTTGAGAAAAAAGGTGGCTATCAAGTCCAAAACGTTAAAGGAAATTTCTTTGTTGGTTTTAGTTCTAAAAATGAATTAAGCAATGAAACGCTCCGTTTTGATAAAACAGAAACCATAAATGAAATTACCCATCAAATCAAGGTTAAAAAAGGTGATGCGGCTGATTATTCTGAAGGAATTGGTCGAGCTAATTTCAATAAATATCACGGTTTGATTTACAAAGAGGATTGGACATCAAAGGCTCTAAATAAGAGTGGAAAATACTTACACAGCTGGTATGTTCGTGTTAATCCGAAACAGGCAGCCTATAATAAAATTGAAATTCATGACTGGGTAGATCCAAATGCTTCACCAATGCAGATGATCCCTGAAACATTTAGCGTCACGGCAGGTTGGTATGATCAATATTATTATTTGAAAGATGAAGTGGTTTTAGAAGCTGGTAAGGATTACCAAGTAAAATGGAATGATTCTTACACAGAATTTACTTTAACAATTAACAATGCATCTTCAATTCTTGCGAAGAACGGGAAACCAGCAGCATTTCGAATTAATTATAAAACAAGTGCTCCAGCGGATGGCACGCAAGTCCAAAACAATGCTGAAATGAAGGGTGATGACCAGATTCTAACATATGACGACTATAGTAATAAGACAGTCGTTAAGCAAATCGGAAACTCAGTCATTACTTCTGGTGGTACAATTCAGTTAGAAACTGCTTACCGTATCATTCTTTACAAGGTCGACGAGCTGACTCATGACCGTCTAAAAGGAGCAAAATTCAAGATTACTCCTCCAGCAGGAGCTACTGCTAAAGAGGAAATTGTAACGACAAATGATGACGGAATTGCTGAATCATCTATTTACTCAGAGAGTGATATCAAGAAAGGGAACTTTACAGTAACCGAGATTGAGGCTCCTGAGGGATATGAGTTGAATCCTACTCCATTTGAGATGACTGTTGGACAGGACGGAGCTATCAAAACAGTTACAAATAAACGTAGCAAAGCTAAAGCCAAGATTAAAGCTAATAAAAAACTTACAGGACGTGAGTTGAAGGCTGAAGAGTTTGAATTCACTTTAACAGACCAAGATGGTAAGGTGAAAGAAACTGTGAAGAATGACAAAGACGGGAACATTGCTTTCTCAGAATTGGAATTCGACAAAGCAGGGACTTATACCTTTAAAATTGCTGAAAAAGCTGGCAGTGATACAAGCATCAAGTACGACACTAAAACTGTCACGGCTACAGTTACTGTAGCGGACAAGGGTAAAGGTGCACTTGAAGCAACTGTTTCTTACGATGATGAAAAAGTTTTCGAAAACGCTTACACTCCAGCAAAAACGGAAGTTTCTGTGAAGAAAAAATGGGATGATAAGAACAACCAAGATGGTAAACGTCCATCTTCTATCACAGTTAAATTGCTTGCAGATGGCCAAGATACTGGAAAAACACTTGAATTGACTGAAGCGAACGGTTGGGCTGGAAGCTTCAAAGACCTTGATGCTGATAAAGGCGGCACACCTATCCAGTACACTGTAGTAGAAGTAACTGTTCCTAGTTACACTTCAGAAGTTACTGGTGACGCTGCATCAGGATTCACTATCACAAATAGCTATTCACCAGAAACAGTTGATGTAAAAGCAACTAAGAACTGGGATGACGCAAACAACCAAGACGGCAAACGTCCGACTAAGATTACAATCAATCTTTTAGCAGACGGTAAGAAAGTTGATTCGAAAGAAATTCAGGCTGCTGCAGACGGAACATGGACTGCTACATTCGAAAAATTAGCAAAATATAAAGCTGGAAAAGAAATCAAATACACTGTAACAGAAGAAGCCGTAGCAGAATACGAAGCTACTATTACAGACTTTACCATCACAAACAAATATGCTCCTAAAGAAATTGACTACAAGGTAACAAAAGTATGGAACGATGCCAACAACCAAGACGGTAAACGTCCTGAGTCCGTAACGGTTCAACTTTACAAAAAAGTAGGAGCTGCAGATCCAGTAGCCGTTGAAGGTAAGAAATTGACCTTAACAGCTAAGGAAAAGACTGATGATAATACTTGGGTAGCATCCTTCACCAATCTTCCACAATACGAAGCTGGAAAAGAAATCACCTATTCTATCAAGGAAGTGGATGTACCAGCTGGTTATAAAGCCTCTGTAACTGGTCAAGTAGTTACTAACACTCACAATCCAGATACAGTCATCCTTTCAGGAACTAAGGTGTGGAAAGATAACAACAACCAAGACGGCAAACGTACAACATCTGTGAAAGTTCAAATTCTTAACGGCGAAAAAGTTGTTCAAGAAATTGAAGTTTCAGAAAAAACTGGCTGGAAGTTCGAATCTAAAAAACTTCCTAAGTATGAGAATGGTAAAGAAATCAAGTATACTGTCAAAGAAACTGCTATGACAGAATACAAAGCAACCATCACTACAGACAAGGATGGCAAGTACACCATTACCAACGAACATACTCCAGAAAAAACAGCTGTAAAAGGTCATAAGATCTGGAAAGATGAAGAGAACAAAGACGGTATCCGTCCAGCATCTATCACAGTAAAACTTCTTGCAGATGGTAAGGAAACTGGTCAGACAGCTACAGTGTCAGAGACAAGTGGCTGGACTTATGAATTTACAGGTCTTGATCGTTATCAAGAAGGTAAGGAGATTACCTACACTGTTGAAGAAGTGAATGTTCCAGATGGTTATATAGCTTCAGTAGAAGGTTACAACATTACAAATACGCACACTCCTGAAAAACCAACACCTGGCAAACCAAATGAACCAGGTAAGCCTAAAAAAGGTGGGGAATTACCTAATACAGGAAGCGAGTCTAACCAAGCAGCTCTAGTAGGTGGAATCTCCCTTCTTGGATTGGGAACAGGATTCTTGGCAAGACGCAAAAAAGAAGATTAAATTTTTTAAACGGTATCTTTTACTAAATTTGCATCACGTTTTAAAAGTAGAAACAAGTGTCAATAGAAATTGACACTTGTTTTTTTGTAACTGACCCTGGTTCTACTACCGGATACAAGTGGATAGTTGCCACTTACTGAAATCCTATTGTGTTTGCGATGAAATCCTCTATAATAGGTGACAAATAGAAAAGGAGATGTTGCAAATGATTGAAACAAGATTACAAGATAAATTAAAGTCAGGTTTGGAGGTAGAAAATTTTCAAAAAGATGGCGATATCTATCTGTCTCTTAATCCAGACTATCTATCTGGAGATAATGCTAAATACATGACCATGTATAACCGTTTGGCTCGCTGGTATGATATGAGTGAGAAATGGATAGGACCGCTTCTCCACGGCAAGGCAATTGACAAGTTGAGAAGGGATCTGATGGAGGAAATAGAATGGAAAGATAATTTATCTGTTCTTTATGTCTCTATCGGCACTGGTCAAGACCTCCGTTATATTCCTGAAAAAATTGACCTGAAAAGTTTAGACTTTGTAGGGGTAGATATTTCTATCAGTATGCTAGAAAAATGCCAGAAATCTTCCGCTAAAAAGACCAATTTGCAACTTTTCCATGCTTGCGCGGAGGATCTACCCTTTGCGAATAATAGTTTTGACATTGTCTACCATATTGGCGGAATCAATTTTTTCAATGATAAGGCCAAGGCTATGCAGGAAATGCTACGAGTGGCGAAGCCAGGGACTAAGATTTTAATTGCAGATGAGACGGCTGACTATGTGGATCAGCAATATAAGAAAAATCATTTTAGTAAGGATTATTTTAAAGATGCTACTGTTGATTTGAGTGAAATTGAGAATGCTGTTCCAAGTGAAGTTAAGGAAAAGGAAATGAAACTTCTTTGGGATGGTAAATTCTACGCCTTAACATTTAGGAAATAAAAAAAGTATCTTGGTAGAGCTTAGAAAGTAAGTATGAAGATAAAAACATTCCCTTAGACAGCTGTCTGAGGGAATGTTTTTTTATGGGAGCATCATCAATTCGACAATCATAGCTATATAGATGATTAAGGTAAGGAGAAAACCGGCTCTCCAGAAGAATTTGATGAATTTAGGGTAATAAAAACTTCGTTTTTTGACAAGGAAAAAGATTACAAGGAGGATTGCTAGGAGAGAAAGTGCGACACCAAGTCGCGGTAGAAAGTTGTGGGTAAAGGCTTTAGCAGTAATCAGATAGTACTCAAATACCAACAGTGGAAAAGCTAGATCCGCGAAATTAAATCCTATTTTCCTAAGTCCGAAAAGCTTGGTGACAATAAAGCAAACCACCAAGGTTAATATCAATAATAAAATAGATGCTATTTTCATTAAAATCATACCCATATTGTATCATAAAAAAACGCTAAAGGAAATGAGAAACAAGGGAATTTGTAGGAAAGTCAGGCTTTTGAGATTGTAGGTGTTTTTTGTTATAATGAAAGTTATGAAATCTTATAATACCTTGAATGATTATTATCGAAAACTTTTTGGAGAAAAGACTTTCAAAGTTCCTATTGATGCGGGATTTGACTGTCCCAATCGGGATGGAACTGTAGCTCACGGTGGTTGTACTTTTTGTACGGTTTCAGGTTCTGGAGATGCCATCGTGGCACCGGATGCCCCTATCCGTGAGCAATTTTATAAGGAAATTGACTTTATGCACCGCAAGTGGCCAGAAGTTAAAAAGTATCTGGTTTATTTTCAAAACTTTACCAACACCCATGAAAAGGTGGAAGTGATTCGGGAGCGATACGAGCAGGCTATCAACGAGCCAGGTGTAGTAGGGATTAATATCGGAACACGACCAGACTGTTTACCCGATGAAACCATCGAATATTTGGCTGAGTTATCGGAACGCATGCATGTGACTGTAGAATTGGGCTTACAGACAACCTTTGAAGCAACCTCTGACCTGATTAACCGTGCCCATTCTTATGAATTGTATGTTGAAACAGTAAAACGCTTGAGGAAATATCCCAAAATTGAGATTGTTTCCCATTTGATCAATGGTTTGCCTGGTGAGACTCATGAGATGATGGTCGAAAATGTCCGTCGCTGTGTTACGGATAATGATATTCAAGGAATTAAACTGCACTTGCTTCACCTCATGACCAATACACGGATGCAGCGAGATTACCACGAAGGACGCTTGCAACTGATGAGTCAGGATGAGTATGTCAAGGTCATTTGTGACCAACTAGAAATCATTCCCAAGCATATCGTCATCCATCGAATTACAGGAGATGCACCGAGAGATATGCTGATTGGCCCTATGTGGAGCCTCAATAAATGGGAAGTGCTAAATGCTATTGAAACTGAAATGAGACGCCGAGGAAGTGTTCAGGGCTGTAAGGCTGTAAAACAGGAGTTTGAAAATGAAAAGACCACTTGAGATGGCGCATGATTTTTTAGCTGAAGTCGTGACAAAAGAGGATATTGTTGTGGATGCGACCATGGGTAATGGGCATGATACCCTTTTTCTAGCCAAGCTAGCCAAGCAAGTCTATGCCTTTGATATTCAGGAGCAGGCTTTGGAGAAGACGCAAGAGCGTTTGGATCAGGCTGGAATGAAAAATGCCCAGTTAATCTTGAAAGGTCATGAGACACTAGACCAGTTTGTGACAGAAGCTAAGGCAGGGATTTTTAATCTTGGTTATTTACCTTCTGCTGACAAATCCGTCATCACTCAACCTCAGACTACTATCGAAGCATTAGAAAATCTGTGTCATTTGCTTGTCAAAGGGGGACGGATTGCTATCATGATCTACTATGGTCATGAAGGAGGAGATACTGAGAGGGATGCTGTATTGGATTTTGTTAGCCAATTGAACCAACAAGAGTATACAGCTGCCATTTATCGGACTCTCAACCAAGTTAATAATCCACCGTTTTTAGTTATGATTGAAAAATTAGAAAGGTATAGACATGGATAAACAATACCTTCGTGAGAAGCTTGAGGCAATGCGCCAAAATTTTGTCGAGTCAACGCATCACGAGCGAGCAGTCGGGGTGCTCGACGAAGCACATATGAGCAAGAAAATGCTTAAAATTAAGAAAAAATTAGTGACTCTTGAAATGGAACGATGCCAGAAAAAAATTGAGCACAAAGACTGTTCTAAGATTGATCAGAAAATCCAAGAGCAAAAGGAGATTTTTGAATCTTGTTGTAAAAAAGATTAAGGAGGAATTGTGTGGAATTACTCATTTACTTGATTCTATTTTTATTTGTCTTAATCATTTCAACTACGACCAATAAAATTCTCCCTTTTTTGCCCCTTCCTCTTGTACAAATTCTTTTGGGGATTGGGATTGGTTTATTTGTTCCCGATGCGGACTTTCATCTCAATACAGAGCTGTTTCTGGCCATGGTTATTGGTCCCTTACTCTTCCGGGAGGCAGAAGAAGCAGATATTACGTCCATTTTGAAGCACTGGCGGATTGTTGTCTTTCTGATCTTTCCTGTGATTTTTATCTCGACCTTAAGCTTGGGGGGCATGGCTCACTTTCTTTGGATGACTCTTCCTTTGGCTGCCTGTTTAGCAGTTGGAGCGGCACTTGGGCCAACAGATTTGGTTGCCTTTGCATCTCTTTCTGAACGTTTTCGTTTTCCCAAACGGGTTTCCAATATCCTAAAAGGGGAAGGGCTCTTAAATGACGCTTCGGGTTTGGTTGCCTTTCAGATGGCTCTTGCTGCTTGGACAACAGGAACGTTTTCTTTCAGCCAAGCTGGAACTTCCCTAGCACTTTCTATACTTGGTGGTTTTGTAGTCGGTTTTGTGACGGCTATGGTCAATCGTTTTTTGCATAGCTTTTTACTGAGTGTACGAGCGATAGATATAGCCAGTGAACTATTGCTAGAGCTAAGTTTGCCGCTCATGACCTTTTTCATCGCAGAAGAGTTTCATGTTTCAGGGATCATCGCAGTAGTGGTTGCAGGTATTTTGAAGGCCAGTCGCTTTAAGAAAATTACGCTCCTTGAGGCTCAGGTAGACACCGTGACGGAGACCGTTTGGCACACCGTGACCTTTATGCTAAATGGATCAGTCTTTGTTCTCTTGGGAATGGAATTAGAGTTGATAGCAGAGCCGATCTTGTCTAATTCTCTCTACAATCCCCTTCTTTTACTGCTTTCAGTTGTCGTTCTGACCTTCTTACTCTTTGCGATCCGCTTTGTCATGATTGCTGGTTTTTACTTTGTGAGGACACGTCGACTTAAGAAAAAAATTCATAAGTACACGAAAGATATGCTTCTTTTGACCTTCTCTGGTGTCAAAGGGACAGTATCTATCGCGACTATTCTCCTCATACCAAGTCATTTGGAGCAGGAGTATCCTCTGTTGCTCTTTCTCGTAGCAGGCGTTACACTATTAAGCTTTCTAACAGGTTTACTGGTCCTCCCTCACTTATCTGAGGAACAAGAGGAAAGCAAGGATCATTTGATGCATATTGCGATTTTGAATGATGTAGCTGCAGAATTAGAAAAAGAACTGGACCATCACAAGAACAAACTTCCTCTTTATGCAGCTATTGATAATTATCATGGTCGAATTGAAAACCTCATCCTTAGTCTGGAAAATAAGAGAGTCCAGGAGGACTGGGAGTCCCTCAAACTTCTTATCTTAAGTATTGAGAGTGATGGTTTAGAGCAAGCCTACGAAGAAAATAGAATCAGTGAGCGTGGCTATCGAGTTTACCAACGTTACCTAAAAAACATGGAGCAGAGTATCAATCGGAACTTCGCTTCTAGAGTGACTTATTATTTCCTAGTTTCCTTACGGATACTGCGCTTTCTACTCCATGAAATGTTTACCTTTGGCAAAACTTTTCGTAGTTGGATGAATGAAGAATCTCGTAAACTATTAGCAGTTGACTATGATCAGATTTCAGAGTTGTATTTGGAAAATACAGAGCTGATTATCGAGAGTTTGGAAAACCTAAAAGGGGTTTACAAGAGTTCTCTGATTAGCTTTATGCAAGAGTCTCGTCTACGCGAGACGGCCATTATCGGAAGCGGTGCTTTTGTTGAGCGGGTTATCAATCGCATCAAGCCAAACAATATCGAAGAAATGCTGCGAGGCTACTATCTCGAACGTAAGGCAATCTTTGAATACGAAGAAGCTAAACTGATAACAGCCAAGTATGCCAAAAAACTACGACAAAATGTGAATAATTTAGAGAATTATTCTCTGAAAGAGGCTGCAAATACCTTGCCTTATGATATGCTAGATTTAATCAAAAGAACTTAAATGATGAAGAAAATGACGGAGGATGAAACATGAAAAAGTGGTGGAAAGAGCTGATGGACAGGCCCTTATTGAAAGCTTTTTTGCATTATTATCAAGCATCTGATAGCGAGTTGACCAGTGTTGCGGTTGCCTACTATTGGTTGATTTCAATCTTTCCTTTGCTAATGATAATGGTCAATATTTTGCCTTATTTTCAGATTCCGGTCTCAAATTTTTTACTTACGATCAAGGAATTCTTGCCTGATACGGTGTATGATGTGGTCGCCAAGATTGTCCGAGAAGTTCTGACTCAACCTTCGACTGGTTTGCTGAGTTTTGCCGTTTTATCTGCACTCTGGACCTTTTCGAAATCAATGGATTTCCTCCAAAAAGCTTTTAACAAAGCCTATGGAGTGACCAAGAGTCGAGGAATTATCTCCCATCAATTGATGAGTTTACTTGTTAGTTTCGGCTTGCAGATTCTTTTTGCCTTGGCCTTGTTTTTGAGTATGTTTGGTCGTATGTTGCTCAATCTCCTTAAAACTTACTGGCAATCAGATAGTCCGCTATTTTCCTACCTGCAAGATTTTACAGGCCCTCTGGTCTATGCCTTGATCTTTGCCATTCTGGTTATGATTTATTACTTCCTTCCAAAAGTAAAAGCACCGCGAATCCGCTATGTTTTACCAGGAAGTGTCTTTGTCTTGCTAACTCTTATCTTTTTATTGAATATCTTTTCTGTCTACGTCAATAGTTATGTTAATCACCTAGTTGACGTTCGATTTTTCAGTTCCATTATCGTGGTAGTCATGATGTTCTGGTTTATTCTCATTGCAAAGATTTTGATTATCGGAGCAGTTATCAATGCCAGTGTTCAGAGCTTGAAAGATCCAAAGTTTAGTATGGAATGATTAGAAAAATCCCTATTAGGTTTCCTAATAGGGATTTTCTTAATAGATAAACATGGCATCTCCAAAACTGAAGAATCGGTAGTGTTCTTGGATAGCATGGTGATAAGCATCTAAGACTAAGTCACGACCGGCAAAGGCAGAGACCAACATGACGAGAGTTGATTTTGGCAGATGGAAGTTGGTTGAAAAAGCATCCACAACCTTCCAGTCGTAGCCTGGTTTGATAAAGATATTGGTCCAACCAGAATCTGCTTGGATTTGCCCATTAAACTTGGAACCGATGGTTTCCAGTGTGCGGATAGAAGTGGTTCCTACAGCGATGACGCGTCCACCATTTTCCTTAACAGAGCGAAGAGTGGCTGCTGCTTCCTCAGAAAGTTGGTAGAATTCTGAGTGCATTTCATGTTCGTCCAGATTGTCAACAGAGACAGGTCTAAAGGTTCCGAGTCCGACGTGAAGAGTGAGATAAACCAGATGAACACCCTTGGCTTGGATTTCTGCTAGCAGTTCTTTAGTAAAGTGGAGACCAGCAGTCGGTGCAGCAGCAGAACCACTTTCTTTAGCGTAGACCGTTTGATAGCGTTCACGGTCATCCAATTTTTCATGGATATAAGGTGGTAGTGGCATTTCACCCAGGCTTTCCAAAACTTCTAGGAAAATTCCTTGGTATTCAAAGCGGACAATGCGGCCCCCGTGGGTCAGTTCTTCTGTAACGATAGCACTGAGACGACCATCGCCAAACTTGACACGAGTGCCAACCTTGAGGCGTTTGGCAGGTTTAGCCAGAACTTCCCACTCATCACCAGCAGTATTTTTAAGAAGGAGAAACTCCACGTGGCCACCTGTTTCTTCCTTTTGACCATAGAGGCGGGCTGGGAGAACACGGGTGTCGTTCATGACAAGGGCATCACCCGGTTCCAACATATCAATAATAGAGTGGAAGTGTTTATCCTGAAATTCTCCCGTCTCACGATTGACGATGAGGAGTTTAGAGGCATCACGTTTTTCCAGGGGAGTTTGGGCAATCAATTCCTCAGGTAAGTGGAAATCAAAATCAGCTGTATTCATATATCTGTTCATTCTTTCTAAGTTCTAATCCTATCCATTATAACATGTTTCAAGTTTGGACGCTCTTTTTTTGGAAATTAAATCGTTTTCACTTGACAAAAATTGGTCTATACCATATAATAAATATAGATTAAAATGGAGGATGAAAAGATGAAAGTTATTAAAGTTGAAAACCAAGTCGAAGGTGGAAAAGTTGCTTTTGAGATTTTGAAGGAAAAATTAGCCAATGGCGCTCAAACATTGGGACTTGCGACAGGAAGTAGTCCACTTGAGTTTTACAAAGAAATCGTTGAGAGTGACCTTGATTTTTCAAATCTAACCAGTGTGAACCTTGATGAGTATGTAGGGCTTGATGGGGACAATCCACAATCTTACCGTTACTTCATGCAAGAAAACCTGTTTAACCAAAAACCATTTAAAGAAAGTTTCTTGCCACGTGGTGTTAAGGATAATGCTGAAGAAGAAGTAGAACGCTACAATCAAATTTTAGCTGACCATCCTGTTGATTTGCAAATCTTGGGGATTGGTCGCAATGGACATATCGGCTTTAATGAGCCTGGCACTCCATTTGACAGTCAAACGCATCTAGTAGAACTTGACCAGTCTACTATCGAAGCCAATGCTCGCTTCTTTGACAAGATTGAAGACGTCCCAACCCAAGCCATTTCAATGGGAATTAAAAACATCTTGGATGCCAAGTCAATTATTCTCTTTGCTTACGGTGAGTCTAAAGCAGAAGCCATTGCTGGAACAGTGTCTGGTCCAGTGACTGAAAGTCTACCAGCAAGTAGCCTACAAAACCACCCTGACGTGACTATTATCGCTGATGCAGAAGCGCTCAGCTTACTTGAAAAATAAAAATTACACGAACCACTTGCTCTTTGGAGTGAGTGGTTTTTTGATTCTTATAAGCTAGAAGTGAAATTTTGATAATTTTGGTTTAAACTATAAAATATTTGAATAAAGAAATTATATAAATTTTAATGCAGGAAAAAAATATAACAAGATAATAATTGAAGTTAAGTATACGTAGTTTTTTTCTTTTATAATTTAAATAATAACTAAAATTTTTTAAGTTTACTTAGTAGCGAAGCTATAAAAAAAGTTGTATAATGTTCTGAGTTATAAAATTATAATTAAGGAGATTATAATGGGGAAAGATTTATTTAATCCACGCCTTCATAAGTTTTCTATTCGAAAACTAAATGTAGGTGTTTGTTCTGTGCTCTTGTCTACTTTTGTCCTTTTGGGAGCAACTTCTCAAGTTAGTGCTGATGAGACGAGTGTGACAAACTCTTTAAACGAGGTAGCTAAAACAAACCTTGATAAAACAACGGGGACTTCTATATCACCTACAGATTCTAAAACATCGGAAAAGTCTGAAACACCATCTGTAGTAGAATCCTCTCAACCAACTAAAGAAACAGCAACTTCAAATTCTGGAACAGAGGCTGCTGATAAAAAGAACAATGACAAATCGGTTATCTCTGAAACATCACAGTCTCCTGTTGAGAAACCAGTTACTTCTCCAGAAGATAAATCTACAGAGAGTGCTAAACCAGAAACTGCAGTTGCTCCAATAATTGCTGAACCTACTGAGACGTCTAGTGTTACTGAACAATCTACACGTTCTCGTAGAGTTCGTCGTGATACCCAGGCGACTTCAGTTGCACCAGCTAGTTATGCAGGTGCGGACGATGCGACTCCTGTACCACGTACATCTAAACCAGAATTGTCTGAATCAGAGAAGAAAGAAAGTACACAATTAGCAAAACAAATTAACTGGATTGATTTCTCTGATACAGCAAGCTTGAAAAACTTAGATCCTCAGGGAGGGTTTAAGATTGGAACTACTTATACGAAAGAAATTTCACCTGGTTATGTAGTTACCTTGACAGTTACTGAGCTTAAACCATTCCACGCTACTGAAATTTATAAAAAGCGTGTGGAAGGAACTTCATCTGCTGGAACTTATGATCCAAATGCAACAAACAGTTATTTAAAAAGTTGGAAAGATTATGGAAAAACTCCACCTCCTGTATCAGGTCAACCTCAAGATAAATGGAGTACTATTGGGGGACAAGGTTTTGATACACAAGGCCATAAAACACAAATTATCGTACCAGTTGATGGTGTAAACTGGGGGGTTAAATTTAAAATAGAAGCCACTTATCGTGGAAAAAAAGTAAAACCAGCAGTTGTTATGGCTGATGGAGAAGATGCTAACCCTGGTGAATATGGTATTTTTACCACTAACGGTGAAGGTTGGGAATACGTAGGAGAATGGATGAAAGGTCCTCGTGCAAAAGGTCCTTACACTGTTACGACTGAAGAACTTGTTAAGCAGGCTGACAAGACAACAAGAGGTGGTCTACTCATCCTAAAAGATAAGACTGTCGATTGGAATAAGTTTTTGAGTCCTGATACAGTTACAGGTGGTCTAGGTAGTCAAGTATTTGGACCAATAGTTTCAGCAAGTAAAGCAGTGCCAGTTGTAATGACCCGTGGGGCTTCTGAGGTAGGTTTTTATGTTGCGACCGCAGGGCAACAGGCACTTATGATGGGATTCTTGGTAGTTGATGGTGGTGATGCGCCAGAAAGTTACGGTGAAGCTCACCATACTATCTCTACACGCGATTCGATAACAAATGTTCAAATAAAGCAACCTTACTTAGGTTCTACAGAAGCAGATATCGATGTGGATTCTAAAAATGATTGGACTTCTGATGATCGTGAGGATGTTTCAGATGAAGGTCCGCAGCAATTGCTAACTGCTGATCAATATAACAATACTAACGACCTTTTGGATTTAAACAAAGCTAAGAATGGCACTTATACCCTTAAGATTAAGGCTAATCCAAATGGTAATGCTAAAGCATATGTCAAAGCATGGGTGGACTTCAATAATAATGGGAAATTTGATGATAATGAAGGCAGTGTAGTTAAAGAAATAACTGCTAATGGAGATCACACTTTAACATTTAATGCAATTCCGAGTCTTAGTGGTGGCTTAGTTGACCAACTTGGAATGCGTGTGCGTATTGCGACTAATGCAGGTGATATTGAGAAGCCTATCGGGATGGCATTTAGTGGTGAAGTAGAGGACATGTTGGTTCGTCGTACTTATCCACCTCAAGGTGAAAAGAAAGAAACAACAGGTCTTCAAGGTGAAACACAAAATGCTACAGTTCACTTCACACCTAAAGGACCAGATCGTTCAGACTTTGTAACTAATGCTAGCATGAGTAGCCAAGCGCCACAGATTTTGGATAATCAAGGAAATGTCTTGACTCCAACAAACGGCAATACTTATGTGCGTCCGGAAGGAACCTATGTAGTGACTACTAATGGAGATGATATCGATGTAGCGTTCACACCAAATGCAGACTTCACAGGAACTGCTGAAGGGATTAATATTCGTCGTACAGACTCAAACGGTTCATCAACTAACTGGCAATCAACTGATGCATCAAATCCAAATAAGAATGACATTTTGAACAATATGGATGGTCGATACATTCCTACTGTTCGAAAGATACCAACATATGAATCAACTGGTGTTCAAGGTCAAGAACAAAACAAAAATCTAATCTTTAATGATGGCGATCCAGATAAAACGCCAGTGACTCCAGATGCTTCACGCCCTGCGACCTTTGTGGATGCTAACGGCCAACCTATTATTGGTAACTCAGTTCCTGCTACATCCAATGGTCAGTCAGTTGGAACTTATGAGTTAGACCCTAACACTGGTCAAGTCACTTTCAAACCTAACAAAAATTTTGTTGGTACCCCAGACCCAGTTACTGTCCAAGTAAATGATTCTAACGGTGTTCCTTACCGAGCACATTATAAACCAACAGTGACTAAGGTAACACCAACCAGCACTAACGCAACCAGCACAGGCCCTCAAGGTGTTCCACAAACTGGTACTCCAAGCTTCCAAGGTGGTGACCCACTGGTTCCAATCGATGAAACAGTTGAACCAACCTTCGAAGATGGAAGTAAAGAGAAATCTATTCCAGGTCAAGGAACTTACACAATTGCGCCAGATGGAACTGTAACTTTCACACCAGACAAACAGTTTGTTGGAAACCCAGATCCAGTCACAGTGAAGCGTGTGGATAAGAACGGAACTCCAGTCACTGCGACCTACAGTCCAGAGTTTACGAAAGTAACGCCAACTGGTTCAGGTGATAAGACAGAGGGTCTGCAAGGTCAGGTCCAAGAAGGTAAAGTGACCTTCACTCCAGGCCATGACTCAGTTCCATTCCCAGCTGATTCAACTCCACTATTTGACAATGGTACAACTGTGAAAGAAGTGCCAAATGTTGGTAAGTTCGAAGTGGATGCAGATGGTAAGGTGACCTTCACTCCTGATAAACAGTTCAAGGGGGAAACACCAGAACTTGAATTGACTCGTGTGGATGCCAACGGAACTCCTGTTACTGTCAAGTACCAAGCAGTGGTGAAAGAAGTAACACCTACAGGAATCGGTGCAACAAGTACAGGTCCTCAAGGACTTCCACAAACTGGTACTCCAACCTTCCAAGGTGGCGATCCACTGGTTCCAATCGATGAAACAGTAGAGCCAACCTTCGAAGATGGAAGCAAAGAGAAATCTATTCCAGGTCAAGGAACTTACACGATTGCACCAGACGGAACTGTAACTTTCACACCAGACAAACAGTTTGTTGGAAACCCAGATCCAGTCACAGTCAAACGTGTTGATAAGAATGGCACTCCAGTTACTGCGACCTATAGTCCAGAGTTTACGAAAGTGACCCCAACAGGAACCGGTGCAACAAGTACAGGTCCTCAAGGACTTCCACAAACAGGCACTCCAAGCTTCCAAGGTGGCGACCCACTTGTTCCAATTGATGAAACAGTTGAACCAGCCTTCGAAGATGGAAGCAAAGAGAAATCTATTCCAGGTCAAGGAACTTACACGATTGCACCAGACGGAACTGTAACCTTCACTCCAGACAAACAGTTTGTTGGAAACCCAGCTCCAGTCACAGTCAAACG
>NZ_JAKUVW010000006.1:0-42326 GCF_026782085.1 Streptococcus oralis | reverse complement strand
TTCTGTCACTGACAGATTTATTGTTTTTTCATTGTTCAGTACTATAACTTCAGTTATAGTGCCCTGCACATTGGTTCGTCTTGTTCAGTTTTCAAAGGTCTTTGTCACTCATTCTCTCTCAAGCGACAACTATATTAGTATATCACAGCTACCTGTCTCTGTCAACAGATTTTTTAAACTTTTTTCAAGTTTTTTTAGCCGCAATACACCATAGTCCGTACGGGATTCGAACCCGTGTTACCGCCGTGAAAAGGCGGTGTCTTAACCCCTTGACCAACGGACCTGAGTTTTTCAACTCTTTCTATTATACCTACTTTTTTACCTTTGTCAAGGACTTTTTTCAGTGAAGTTAATTTTTTCTTTTCTTCACTAATTTAACCACTGCTTCTGTCCGTGCAGTGTGGGGAAACATATCGACCGACTGGATATACTGGAGGTCATAGACTTTTACTAGTTTAACCAAATCTCGCGCTAAGGTCGAAACATTGCAGGATACATAGACCATTTTGTCTGGAACATAGGTCAGAATGGTTTCCAACAGCTTATCATCTAAGCCTGTACGAGGAGGGTCGACTATCAGGGCATCGGCCCTATAGCCCTCTTGATACCAGCGGGGAATAATCTCTTCAGCTGTTCCTGCTTCGTAATGGGTATTGTCAAATCCCATCTTTCGGGCATTTCGCTTGGCGTCTTCAATGGCTTCTGGGATAATGTCCATCCCTCTGAGGCTTTTGACCTTCTTCGCGAAGGCGAATCCAATCGTCCCAACACCGCAATAGGCATCAATCAGATGATCCTCTTTGCTGACATCCAGAGCCTTAACTGCTTCACTATAGAGAATTTCTGTCTGCTCAGGATTAAGCTGATAGAAAGCTCGAGGGGAGAGAGAAAACTCATAGTCGAGTACTCCTTCTTGAATACTCTCTTGGCCCCAGATAATTTCCGTCTTTTCACCATAGATTTCACTTGTTTTCGCTGTATTTGTATTGACTGCAACTGTGACGACTTCTGGAAAATCTTTAACGAGGTCTTGTACTAGTTGATTTAAATTAAGCTGGCGATTTGTGACAATGATAATCTGGACTTGTCCCGTTTTTCTTGCTCGACGTACCATGATCGTGCGAACACCGAGCGTTTTTCTCTCATCTGTAATTGGAATTTGGTGGTAAGTAAGAAGTTCAGCTAGGCGATTCGCAATCACTTGGGTTTCTTTATCTTGCACCAAACAGTCTTTCAACTCTACGAGATAATGAGAGTTTTGCGCATACAAACCTGCCTTGACCTGATTTTTAAATTTCCGAGTCTGAAATTGAAGCTTAGCACGGTAGTACTTTGGTTCCTGCATTCCGATAGTTGGACGGATTTCATAGTTTTCATATCCTGCAGGAGCAAATTTTTTCAGGGCTTGGTGGAGCAGATCCGTTTTGAACTCCAACTGTTTATCGTAGTGAAGGTGCATGATTTGGCAACCACCACATTCATTATAAATCGTACAAGCTGGTACGACTCGAAATTTAGACTTCTTATTAACCTTTAGTAATTTTGCTTCAACAAAGTTTCGTTTAATAGAAGTAATCTGACAATAGATATCTTCTCCTTTGAGGGCACCTGGCACAAAAACGAGGGTTTTCTGGTAGAAACCGATTCCCTCACCATTGATGCCCATACGCTTAATTTTTAATGGAATTTTTTGTTTGACTTTTAGATTCATAAGTCTATTATACCACGTAGTTTCTCAATGGTTAAGAATATGTTACAATAAAACCATGAATACAAAGATATCTCATTTTTCCCCATTGGATTTTCCTGAGCAATTACGAACTTATATAGAGGGAGCAGCCCTTTCTGACAGTTCTTCTCATTCAGGCGCAACGGTCCTCTATCTTGATTCAGGTTACTATTTGAAAATTGATCAAAAGCGAAGATTAGAGCGAGAAGCTGCCATTGCAAGGTGGTTTGAAACCAAAGGACTGGGAACTCTAGTCATCGACTACTTATCAACAGATAAAGACTACCTTTTAACGAAAGAAGCGCCTGGCAAAGATGCCCTTGCCTTTCTGGATCAGCCAGAAACAATTTGCCGAACCATGGCACATGCCCTTAAAAAACTTCACAACTTACACCCACACAATTTTCCATCAGAAAATCATTTACAAACCTATAAAGATAGAGCTTTGAAAACTATGAAAAAGGCGAGTTCTACGCCAAGGCCCTCCTACCCCAATTTCAGATTAATAGTCGCGAAGAGGCCTTCCAACTCATCCAAGAACAAGGACACCTTTTAAAGACTGATGCCTTTATTCACGGTGATGCCTGTCTACCAAATTTTATTCTAAAAGATGCTAGCCATTTCTCTTGCTTTATTGATCTGGGCTTGGCTGATTTTAGTGATCGTCATATCGATCTCTTTTGGGCAGTTTGGTCTCTAAACTATAACCTAGATAACCCTAAATACGCTGAACTGTTTCTTGACTATTACGGCAGAGAAGAGGTCGACACAAACAAACTTCGACTCGTTGCTGCCTTTGAAGTATTTGGATAAAAGGTAAACTATGAAAATCACAAAACTTGAAAAGAAAAAACGCCTCTACCTGATGGAGCTAGATCATCAGCAAACCTCTTATATCACGGAAGATACCATTGTCCGTTTTATGCTGTCTCGAGATAAGGTCATTAGTAAAGAGGAACTGACCGAGATTCAGGATTTTGCCCAGTTTTCTTATGGTAAGAATCTCGCTCTCTACCATTTATCCTTCAAGGCCCGTACTGAAAAGGAAGTGCGAGAGTATCTGAAAAAGTATGATATTGATGAAAAAATAACTAGTCAAGTTATCGCTAATCTTAAAGAAGACAACTGGATTAATGATCGTCAGTATGCCTACTCTATTATCAATGCCAATCAACTTTCTGGAGATAAGGGACCTTATGTGCTAGCTCAAAAACTAGCTCAAAAAGGGATTGCCAAATCAACTATTGAAGAGGTTTTAAAGGATTTTGATTTTTCAGAGGTTGCTCAACGTGTTGCAGAAAAACTGCTTAAAAAATACAATGGAAAGCTTCCTGCTCGTGCCTTGCAAGATAAGATCATTCAAAGCTTGACGAACAAGGGCTTCTCCTATTCTGATGCTAAAAATTCTTTTGATAACTTGGATAGTCAAGTCGACCAAGAAACGACTCAAGAACTCATTTTTAAAGAGCTAGACAAACAATATGCTAAGTATGCTCGAAAGTATGAAGGATACGAACTTAAACAACGTTTAACCCAAGTTTTAGCTCGGAAAGGCTATGATTTTTCGGATATAGCCAGCGCTCTCAGAGAATATCTTTAATATTTTCGTGTAAAATTCAAAAAAATTAGACCGATTTATGATATAATAGTAAACGATAAACTTATAAATTGTAGAAAGTTGGTTAGTTATGAAACTTCCAAAAGAAGGCGACTTTATTACAATTCAAAGTTATAAGCATGATGGAAGTCTCCACCGTACTTGGCGGGACACCATGGTACTAAAAACAACAGAGAACGCTATTATTGGCGTCAACGACCACACACTTGTTACCGAAAGTGACGGTCGTCGTTGGGTGACTCGAGAACCGGCTATTGTTTACTTTCACAAAAAATATTGGTTTAATATCATTGCCATGATTCGTGATAATGGGATTTCCTACTATTGCAATATGGCCAGCCCCTACTATCTAGATGAAGAAGCCCTGAAATACATTGATTATGATTTGGATGTCAAGGTTTTCACTGATGGTGAAAAGCGTCTCTTGGACGTTGAAGAATATGAACGCCATAAACGCAAAATGAAGTATTCTGATGATTTAGACTATATTTTGAAAGAGCATGTTAAAATCCTTGTTGATTGGATCAACAATGGACGCGGTCCTTTCTCAGAGGCCTATGTCAACATTTGGTACAAACGCTACATAGAACTAAAGAATCGGTAAAGTTGTCAAGCCGGGGTGAGAGCCCTGGTTTTTTTATTGGAAAAACCCAGCCTGGAAGCTGGGTTAATTGCTATATATCTAATTTAGTGACAGTAAACTTGATATGAGAATAATCTTTTTCAACATCCTTATCCAACAAGAAAGCTGTGGCATCCTTCTTAACCTGAACAAGGTCAATGTTCTGAGCTTGAGCTGCATAGACGCATCCACAATAACATTGACGATAGATATCATACTCCTCGCACATCTCCACTGAACGTTTGTAGCCTTGATTTTTCTTGAAATCACTTGGAAGATAGTGGGTTGTGTAAATCTTTTGCACATCAATTCCGATGCTGTTGATGGTTTGAGAATTCTTATGGGGACTGATGGTCAAAGCTGAACCAAAGTAGTCAAAGCCCAAGTCCATAGCTACCTGTGCTGTTTTGTCCAGACGGTAGTCAAAACAAACCTTGCAACGGTCTCCACCTTCTGGTTCTTCTTCCAGTCCTCTGACTAACTTCCGGTATTCATTGGGTTCGTAGGGCGCTTCTAAATACTGGACCGTATTTCCTGTTCGCTCATTGAAGTCACTGACAAATTTCTTGGTGACGTAAGCCCGCTTGTGGTATTCTGCCTTGGGATGGATATTGGAATTGGCAAAATAGATGGTCACATCAGCGTATTTTGTCAGGTATTCTAGGGTGTAGGTACTACAAGGAGCACAGCAAACATGCATGAGAATAGTGGGACGTTGCTCATTTTTCTCCCAAACCTGAACCATTTTCTGCATAACACGGTCATAATTAATCTTCTGATTGGGATTCATCTTGCTCAGAATTTCTTCTACATCGATCATGTTCTTCTCCTTTTTCTAGTTTTATTTTATCATATAAGTCAGGAGAGCTCAAATCTATTTAGAAGAGAAAACCTTAAAAGGAGGGATTATGTTCCCTCCTTTTGTGTTTTTTATAAGTTGCTTTTACATCATCCCGCTCATCATGCTTGGATCCATTGCTGGAGCTGGGGCTACTGGTTCCGGTTTATTGGCTACAACTGCTTCTGTTGTCAAAATCAAGCTGGCTACAGATGCTGCATTTTGAAGGGCAGAACGGCTCACTTTAACTGGGTCGATGATTCCTTCTTCAATAATGTTGACCCATTCGCCAGTTGCTGCGTTGAAACCTGTACCAATCTCGGCATTTTTCAAACGATCGATAACGATAGAGCCTTCAAATCCTGCATTGTGGGCAATTTGACGGACTGGTTCTTCCAAGGCACGGAGAACAATATTGCGTCCTGTTGCTTCGTCTCCTGTCAATTCCAAATTAGCCACGGCTGGAATGACATTTACAAGAGCTGTTCCTCCACCTGCAACGATTCCTTCTTCCACGGCTGCACGAGTCGCGTTAAGGGCATCTTCAATGCGGAGTTTCATTTCTTTCAACTCAGTTTCAGTTGCAGCTCCGACCTTGATGACTGCAACACCACCTGACAATTTTGCCAAGCGTTCTTGTAATTTTTCACGGTCGAATTCAGAAGTTGTGGTTTCGATTTGTGACTTGATAACTGCAACACGGTGACAAATAGCTTCAGGATTTCCAGCACCTTCTACGATAACAGTGCTATCTTTGTCCACAGTTACTCTAGCTGCTTGACCAAGCGCCTCAATTGTCGCATCTTTCAATTCAAGACCAAGATCTTCTGTGATGACTGTTCCTCCTGTCAAGATAGCGATGTCTTCTAACATAGCCTTACGACGGTCACCGAAGCCAGGTGCTTTGACAGCTACGACATTGAAGGTTCCACGAATCTTGTTCAATACAAGAGTCGGAAGAGCTTCACCATCCACATCATCTGCAATAATCAAGAGAGGACGGTTGCTTTGAAGAATACTTTCTAGAAGTGGCAAGATTTCTTGGATATTTGAAATCTTCTTGTCAGTAATCAAAATGTATGGATTTTCAAGGTCCGCCACCATTTTTTCGCTATCTGTCACCATGTACTGTGATAGATAACCGCGGTCAAACTGCATTCCTTCTACGACTTCAAGCTCTGTTTCCATACCACGTGATTCTTCAATAGTGATGACACCATCTTTACCAACTTTTTCCATGGCTTCAGAGATGTATTCGCCGACTTTCTCAGAACGAGAAGATACGGCAGCAACTTGAGCGATGGCTTCTTTATTAGCAACTGGAATAGCATTGTTTTTCAAGGCTTCTACAGCTGCGGCAACTGCTGCTTCAATCCCACGACGGATACCGATTGGGTTGGCACCCGCAGTGACGTTTTTGATTCCTTCGCGGACGATAGCTTGGGTCAAGACAGTTGCAGTTGTCGTTCCGTCACCTGCGATATCATTGGTTTTTGAAGCTACTTCTGATACCAATTTGGCACCCATATTTTCAAAATGGTCTTCCAACTCGATTTCTTTGGCAATGGTCACCCCGTCATTGGTAATCAATGGTGAGCCAAATGATTTTTCCAACACAACATTACGACCTTTTGGTCCCAAGGTTACTTTGACAGTGTCTGCAAGGATATCGACACCACGGACCATAGCTGAACGAGCATCAGATGAAAATTTAATTTCTTTTGACATACTTACTTTCTCCTTCTATTCTTCAATGATAGCCAAGATGTTAGCTTCGCCAACGATGATGTACTTCTCATCGCCATCTTTGACATCAATACCAGCGTGGGCTTCAACTAAGACACGGTCTCCAGGCTTAACACTTGGAGCAACCAAGTCACCGTTCAAGGTACGAACCCCTTGTCCAGTAGCTACAACTTGGGCTGTTTTTGTTTTTTCTTGGGCTGAGCCCGCAAGGACAAAGCCTCCAACAGTTTGTTCTTTTTCTTCGATTTTTAAGACCACACGGTCTCCTAATGGTTTCAACATCTGTTTTCCTCCATGATGAAATACATATCATTAGCACTCTTTATATATGAGTGCTAATTCATAGTTCTATTGTATCACTTGGTCAGAAATAGTCAAGAAAAAAGTCTGACTTTGGCAAGATAAAAAGTCTGACACCAACTCAGACTTTTCAATGTTTATACTCAATGAAAACCAAAGAGCAAACTAGGAAGCTAGCCGCAGGTTGCTCAAAACACTGCTTTGAGGTTGTAGATTAGATTGACGAAGTCAGTTACCTATACCCACGGCAAGGTGAAGTTGACGTGGTTTGAAGAGATTTTCGAAGAGTATTAAAATGGCAATTCTTCCTCTTCCAAAACCAAGTCTGCCAAATCCTGTCCAGCGTTATTTTCACGCATAGCACGTTGGGCGCGGCTTTCCAAAAGTTGGAATCCTGTGGCAAGGACTTCAGTCACATAGTTCATCTGGCCATTTTTCTCAAAGCGACGGGTACGAAGTTCTCCATCCACAGAGATAAGACTACCTTTAGTTGCGTAGCTTGCCAAGGTTTCAGCCAATTTCCCCCAAAGAACCAAATTGACAAAATCAGCTTCACGTTCCCCGTTTTGGTCTTTGTAACGACGGTTCACAGCGATAGTTGCTCGCGCCACTGACTTGTCGTTGTTTGTTTTGTGCAATTCTGGTGTAGACGTCAAGCGCCCGATCATGATAACTTTATTATACATATTTTCTTCCTCCTACTTATCTATTCGTAAGGAATCAAAAAAAGTTACAGAAATTTGTAACTTTTCGAGAAAATTTTTTATTTTTTATGAACCATGAAACCTGTCGCCTGTTGATTGGCCATAATGGTCATATCTGTAATCTGCACACGACGAGGCTGACTGGTCACATAGACCACTGTATCTGCAATATCCTGAGCTTGCAAGGCCTCAATTCCCTGATAGACGGTGGCAGCACGCTCTTTGTCACCATGAAAACGAACTGTAGAGAAATCTGTTTCGACAATCCCTGGTTGAATGGTGGTCACCTTGATATCCGTTGCAATGGTATCAATTCGCAGACCATCTGAAAAAGTCTTGACTGCAGCCTTGGTGGCTGAGTAAACAGCTGCCCCAGCATAGGCATAGATTCCTGCGGTCGATCCCATGTTGATAATATGACCCTGATTGACTTTTACCATTGCTGGTAAGAAACAGCGAGTAACTGCCATCAAACCCTTGACATTGGTATCCAACATGGTCAGCATATCCAATTCTTCGTAGTCTTGATAGGGAGTCAAGCCAAGAGCTAGTCCAGCATTATTGACCAAGATATCAATCTGCCCTATCGTTTCCAAAATATCGGAGCAGACAGTCTTGACCATGGTCATATCCGTGACATCCAGTGGAAAGGTCCAAACTGTTTGATTTGGAAAAGTTTCTGCAAACTCTGACTTGAGGGCCTCTAGTCTGTCTGTCCGACGCCCTGTTAGAACGACATTCTCCCCCTGCTCCAGATAAGCACGCGCAATCGCTTCACCGATTCCTGAGGTCGCTCCTGTAATCACTACATTTTTCGCCATCTTATCCCCCTATCTGGTCTATCAAATACTAACAATTTCTTAGGCAGTCCAGTGCTTGGCTGGGTCAAATGGGGTTCCGACAACTTGGTCTTCTGATAATTCAATAACCCCACGTTTTTGCGGAGCATTTGGTAGATGCAATTCACGAGGGCTACACATCATGCCAAAACTCTTTTCACCACGAAGCTCGCCTGGAAAAATGAGATTGCCTTTTGGCATCATCGCTCCAGGAAGAGCTACAATGGTTTTCAATCCGACACGCGCATTGGGAGCCCCTGCAACGATTTGCACTGTCTTGTCACTTGCGACTGCAACTTGGCAGATGTTGAGGTGGTCACTATCTGGATGGGCTACCATCTCGACAATTTCACCGACAACAAACTTAGGTTCCTTGTCAGTGACAATCTCTCCCGCAAAGCCTTCCGCCTGCAATTCTTGGTTCAAACGAGCGACTTGCTCATCTGTCAAAAAGACTTGACCACGCTCTGCAATTTCAAACAAACTTGAAACTTCGAAAATATTCCAAGCCACTGTTCCTCCATTTTCTTTGAAGAAAACACGGGCTACCTTGCCTTTGCGCTCCACGTCTAGTTTGGCATCTCCGCTGTTTTTCACGATGACCATAAGGACATCGCCAACATGCTCTTTATTATATGTAAAAATCATTCTTTTCTCCTATTTCAGTTCTGCTAAAAAGTCGTTAATTTGTTGCTTGCTTTTACGGTCACGATTGACAAATCGGCCGATTTCCTTGTCCTTTTCTAGCACAACAAGACTAGGAATGCCGTACACATCCCAGAGTTTAGCCAGATCCAGATACTGGTCTCGGTCCACTCGAATAAAGGTGAACTCTGGATTGGTCTCCTCAATCTCTGGCAAGGCTGGATAGATATAACGACAATCGCCACACCAGTCCGCCACAAAAAGGAAGACCTTCTTGCCATCTTGCTCTACAAAACCTGCTAGTTCTTCTATACTATTGGGAGTAATCATAAGACTTCCTCCTCATAGACTAGGTCTTCATTTTCATAGACAAAGGTATAGTGACGACCATCCTCGAAAATGACTCCTCCGACGAGTCGCTCTAGACTACTTTCGTAGACTTGAACATAGAGAGTCGCAATCTCACCCATATCTGAGAAAAGTTCGCGCACGATAGCGGTCAACTCTTCTTGAGTCTTCATAAGTTTGTGGTTATCTGCTGCTTTTTTAGCCCCTAAAGCAAGGGCACTTAGACCAGCCACAGTCAAGCCAGTCATCCATAATTTCTTAGCTTTCATACCATTCATTGTAACACAAAAAGGGCTCTAGGACAAATAGGGAAGCCGTATAGGAGCAAGGCAATTAAAAACCTCTGAGATTATTCTCAGAGATTAGAAGATAACTAGTTGCTATTTTCAACTGCTGCAGTAACAAAGGCAGTGTAGAGTTCTTCTGGACGGTTTGGGCGGCTGGAAAGTTCAGGGTGATACTGACACGCCACAAAGAATTTATTTTCAGGTATCTCCACAATTTCTACCAAACGATTATCTGGAGAAACTCCTGAAAAGACAAAGCCTGCTGCCTCAAACTGTTCACGAAAGGCGTTGTTAAACTCATAACGGTGACGGTGACGACGTTGCACCACTTCTTGATTATGATAAGCAGCCGCTGCTTTAGAGCCACGTTTCAACTTAGATGGATAAAGTCCCAAACGAAGGGTGCCACCCATATCCTCAACATCAACCTGGTCACGCATGATATCAATGATAGGGTATTTTGTATCTGGTGCAAGTTCTGCAGAATTAGCACCTTCAAGACCCAAAACGTGACGAGCAAACTCGATACAAGTCAACTGCATTCCCAAGCAGACTCCCAACATAGGAACATCATTCTCACGCGCATAACGGATGGCTTGAATTTTTCCTTCCGTACCACGTTGACCAAAACCGCCTGGTACGATGATTCCGTCCGCATCAGACAAGAGCTCTGCTACATTCTCTGCTGTCACATCATTGGCATTGATCCAATTAATCTTCACTTCTGCGTCGTTGGCATACCCAGAGTGTTTTAAGGCTTCGATCACAGAGATGTAGGCATCTTGCAACTCCACATACTTACCGACAAGGGAAATCTTGACATGTTTTTTCAGGTTCATGACCTTGTCCACCATGGCTGACCACTCTGTCATATCCGCTGCTGGTGCGTCTAGTTTCAAATGGTCACAAACAATTTGGTCCATGCCTTGCGCCTGTAAATTCAATGGAATTTGGTAAAGGTGTTCAACATCCAAAGATTCAATAACAGCTTCTGGAGCTACGTCACAAAACTGAGCTAGTTTATTTTTAATTCCCTGACCAGCTGGTTTTTCTGTACGAATGACCAACATATTTGGCTGGATTCCCAAACCACGCAATTCTTTTACAGAGTGTTGAGTTGGCTTGGTCTTCATTTCACCAGCAGCCTTGAGATAAGGAAGCAAGGTTGTATGGATGTACATGACATTATCTGCACCCACATCTGCCTTCATCTGACGAAGGGCCTCTAGGAATGGCAAGGACTCGATATCTCCAACGGTTCCACCAACCTCTGTAATAATGACATCAGAGTCTGTCGTTACAGCAGCACGCTTGATTTTTTCTTTCAAAGCATCTGTGATATGAGGAATGACTTGAACAGTTGCCCCAAGGTATTCGCCACGGCGTTCCTTACGAAGAACTTCACTGTAGATTTTACCAGTTGTCACATTGGAATATTTGTTAAGATTGATATCGATGAAACGTTCATAGTGACCCAAGTCCAAATCTGTCTCAGCCCCATCATCTGTCACAAAGACTTCCCCATGCTGGTAAGGACTCATGGTTCCCGGATCGATATTGATATAAGGGTCAAACTTCTGAATAGTCACTTTAAGACCACGATTTTTCAAGAGACGGCCCAGACTTGCTGCGACAATCCCTTTCCCAATAGACGACACCACACCACCAGTTACAAAAATATATTTCGTAGACATAGATTCCTCTTTCTAAAATGCTCAAGGCCTTGTTAACTACGAGGGGAGATAGAAAACAAGACCCTTATGAATAACGACTTTTCAAGAAAACTTCCTGAAAAACAAAAATAGCTCCCTAGTAACTAGGGAGCCCCGACCTCTAAAAGAGGTGCCCGAACAATATAATACCTTAAAGCAGAACATTTGTCAACCCGAATCGGTAAAACCTGAAAATAAGAAGATTACTTTCAGAAAACCAACTAAAGATCCACATCCAAACAGATGACTTGCTCAAGGAACGAAAAAGGAGATCAGGCGATCTCCTCTGTGAAGTCTTTTACTCTTCTTCACTCGTTTCAGCATCATCGTCAGAAAACTCGTCGTCTTCTTCGTTAAGATCCACGTCTTCACCCAAGTCATCAGGAGCGATTTCGTTGATTTCTGCATCGTAAGCTTCCACTTCATTTTTCTCATCATCTGGATTTTCATCATCATATGAAAGAGCTGGGTCTGCTTCGTATGCATCTTCATCTTCTGGATCATCTGCATTGTAGTCAATGGCATCTGAATCACCATCCATGAAGGCATTGACACGTTTTTTCTTGGCTTTTGGAGCTACTTCATCGTCATCACTTTCTTCAAGAGCGATGATTTCTTCGTCGATTTCGTCTACACCATACCATGAACGAAGACCCCATTTGTTGTCCCCAAGAGAGATGAAGCTACCGTCAAAGTTCAACTCTGTGTAGAACAAAGGCAAAGCTTCGCGGATATCGCTGTTTGATGTTCCAAGGTAGTTTTGAATTTCATTTACAAGATCGCTAAAATGCATCTCATGATCGCGACCACGAAGTTCCAAGATAGCACGCGCTACCTCAATCATAGATAGTTCACTTTTTTCTTGCCCAGCAAATACTTCTAATTCCAAAGCGTTTCTCCTCATTTTTACTACTATCGCCAGAGCAGACAGACTCTGACCTCATTTTATCATGTACTCTTTATTGTACGATAATTTTGCGGAATAGTCAAAGGTTAAATGGGAGAAAGTGACAGGACTTTTTATTTCTTTGCTACCCAGCCGATGGTGTCGCTTGGTGGATTTTCGGTATCAATCCAGATGAATTCGATGCCGATGATATATGAAATTAAACTGCAATACTATACTTCTCAGGATGGTTCGAACTTACGGAATTTGTTATGTAGTAACCTGCTTTCTAAATTGTTGGCTAACCATTCTAGTATATCATTTTAAGAAAATACAAATCAATTGAATCATTCCTTAGAAATTATAAAAAATTCCCTTTACTCTATTGCTAGCTTACAAGTTTTAAAATCTAAAAAATTATCAGTTATTGTTTGAACTAACTAATCTTAGTTTAAGATGTTATTTATAAAATGTGTAAATACTCGTTGATTTTAGCTGATGATAATTCTTCACTAAAAAATATATATTCTATTCCTTTTTTTGAATTACCCGCACTATAGTTTAACATATAAGGGAAATGCTCAAATTTTGAGTACATATTTTGGATTTCCTCGTGAAAATCATATGTAAGAACCCATTTATGTTTACTCATATATTTGTCAATAGTGTCTCGTAATTCTAAATGATCTATGTGTTCATAAAAATTTGTGTACAATTGTTTTCCCTTAACATAATATGGTGGGTCAAAAAAAGTCAGAGACCGTTTTGTACGATTAATATTATTTTTAATAAATTCAATAGCATCTATATTATACAAATTGATTCTACTCTTATTTTTAGCAATTAATTCAATCTTATTTATCAATACTTCTGTATTATATCTGCAATCCATTTTATAATTTCCCATTTGGGCTCTGCCACCTATGGGACCAGCTTGAATAATTCCTGATCGATTAGTTCTATTTAGATAAAATGTAGAGAAACCTAATGTAAGTAAGTCGACATTTTCTTTGTTTCTTTGAATATCTTGCTGCTTATCCCATTCTTCAATCGTAAATACTGCCTCTTTTACTTTTTTTATAAAAGAATCAGTATTATGTAAAATTGAAAACCACATTGCATAAATGGATTTATCAAAATCATTTAACATTATTTTTTTTACGTCATTATTAAGCAACAATTTTAATGCTACTGCAGCCCCACCACAAAACGGCTCTATATAAGTATCAATATTGTTATTCTCTACCAAATATTTAACATACTGATAAGTTTTATTTTTTCCCCCAGGATAGCGTAGCGGGCTAAAATTATCCATTATTCACTCCTTCATACAATCTATTAAATACAATAGAGAAAAAATTTTGATACTTACTGCAAGTGGTTTTAATATCAATGGAACTTATAGTGGTCCCGTAATCATGAATTAAACCATTTAATGTTTCTATATCATTAGTATTTTTTAACGCCTTTACTTCCTCTTTATTTAATAACCCTTTATCAGATAAATGTCCTTTAACTGTGGTAATAAGGGAGGATAAATTATCAGCAGGCTTCTTAACTGAGAATAAGTCTATGTAAGCTTTAGTAGTATATTCAATTAACGCACGAAGTAAAAATGCAATTATGATATATTCGTCGTTACTATGTGATAAAGAGTTGTATTTTTGTAAGTTTCTTATCACTCCACAAATTTTAAAATACTTGGGATTAGCTGATAACTTTGATAAAGACTCATCATACCACCGTTGGTTAAATAAAACTTGATATTCCTGTTGCTGATTATTAATCGCTATATTTAAACATATTGGAAAATGTTTAGTTTGTCCATTATATTTAACATCGATAGTGTACGTCCCGTTTTCAGAAATAGACTCTATAATATTATCTGTAATTACGATATTTTGATGATTGCAACTAATTAAAAGCCTAGAATATTCTGAACTTTTTCTTGAAACTTTATTATTTTTATCATCTCGCAATTCAATATCATCAGCTAAATCATAATTTTCTCGTTGTATAGTAACTGATTGCTTGGGAACAAAGAATTTATATTTTGTTTCTTGATTTTGTGTGTCATTATTATTCGTAGTATTCTCACGCGTATCATTTGCTGGTAAGTTAGGAGTCTCTTTATTATCTCCCACACTATCTTCAGTAGTTTTTGTATCATTACTTATAGGAGTATTTTTTAATGACTCTTCATTAGAACCGTTGATTTTTTCAGATTCTTTATATTCCTTAATTTTGTCAGCTAAACCTGGTATTACTTTGTCACTTTTGACAATTTCATTCCATTGTCCTTGTACACTAAATACCCGTGTATCTAATTTTTTATCAATCCAAACTGCTTTACCTAATAATCCTAATATTTCATGATAGACTTTTTCATTTTTTGCTACAACTTGAAAATCATCATTAAACTCAAGTTTTAACTCTTTAATCAATGGTCTTGAAACTCTCGACACAAGAACATCTGTATCTAAATGCGTTAACTTTTCCAAATCAGACTTATAAATTTTGGCTGCATTATAAACTGAAGTTAAATAATTTAGTTGTTGTATAGCATTTCTTATCGCAACTTTTCCTTCTGGAGTAATATTTTTAATATTATCTAAAGCTTCATCACTTGATAATCCCTTTTCCCTATATTGGGTATAAAGATTATGGTAAAATACCCTTTTATCAGTCGCACTCCATGTCTTAATCCCATCAACATGTTTTGCACTAATTTTAAAAAGCGCTTCGTCTCTAGTATCTTCTTTTACTACATCACAACTAACTTCAAAATCACTTAGATTCAGATTTAATTGTTTAAGTTTATTTCTTTCTGAACTTGTTAATAGAGATGAATACTGAAACAAAAGTTTCAGCGAAGCAATTCTTCGATTACCTTCTAATACAGTATAATTAATCTTTCCAGCATTTCTGCTTTTTAAAACGATAATACGTTCACCTATTGTGTTATACCCGTTTTCTCCAATTTGAAATGCAAGTTCTTTAATCTGCTCAAATTCAACCAAATATTTGACTATTTCTTCTTCAGTATTAAAATCAAACATTGAAAATCTAGGGTTATTAAAATCTAAATTAATTTCTAAAGGATTTAAAACTACAGTATCAAACATATATATTCCTTTCACAACTGCTACATTTATAATTGATATTATAACACAAAAAACACGGCATTACACCGTGTTTCTGTGTTTATTTCACCAACTTCTTCATCTCATCAATACGCGCCACTGTCGCGTCGTATTTGGCTTGGTAGTCGGCTTGTTTGTCGCGTTCTTTTTGGACGACTTCTGGTTTGGCGTTGGCTACGAAGCGTTCGTTAGAGAGCTTCTTACCGACCATATCCAGTTCTTTTTGCCATTTAGCCAGTTCCTTGTCGAGACGAGCCAGTTCCTCTTCGACATTGAGGAGGTCAGCGAGTGGCAAGTAGATTTCTGCTCCTGTGATGACGCTTGACATTGCGAGTTCAGGTGCAGGGATAGTTGATGCGATTTCCAAGTGTTCTGGATTTGTGAAGCGTTTGATGTAGTTGACATTGCTGTTAAAGAAGGCTTCCAAGTCGCTATCGCTTGTCTTAACAAGAATCGTGATTGGCTTGCTTGGTGCAACGTTTACTTCTGCTCGCGCATTCCGAACGGCACGAATCAAGTCTTTGAGACTTTCCACACCAGTGTGAGCCGCAAGATCTTCAAAGGCTGGGTTGACAGTTGGGTATTCTGCTGTAACGATCGAACCTTCTGAGATTTGCCCAAAGATTTCCTCTGTCACAAATGGCATGATTGGGTGGAGGAGACGAAGGATCTTGTCCAAGGTGTAAAGGAGAACAGAACGTGTGATGACTTTCTCTTCTTCGTTATCGCTATAAAGGACTTCCTTGGTCAATTCGACGTACCAGTCCGCAAACTCGTCCCAGATGAAGTTGTAGAGGATATGTCCAGCAACACCAAACTCAAACTTGTCAAAGTTTTCAGTGACTTTTCCGATCGTTTCATTGAGGTTGTGGAGAATCCAGCGGTCTGTGACATTTCCAGCTTCCTTGTTAACCACTTTTTCGACATTAGCAGTTGCTTGCTCAAGGGTCAAACCTTCATTATTCATGAGGATGTAGCGAGAGATGTTCCAAATCTTGTTAATGAAGTTCCATGAAGCATCCATTTTCTCGTAAGAGAAGCGCACGTCTTGCCCTGGTGCAGAACCGTTTGAAAGGAACCAACGAAGGGCATCGGCACCGTATTTCTCGATAACATCCATCGGGTCAATCCCATTGCCGAGAGATTTAGACATCTTGCGTCCTTGCTCGTCACGAATGAGACCGTGAATCAGAACGTTTTGGAATGGCTGACGGCCAGTGAATTCCAAGGATTGGAAGATCATACGAGACACCCAGAAGAAGATGATGTCGTAACCTGTTACCAAGGTTGAAGTTGGGAAGTAACGTTTGAAGTCTTCTGAGTCGACATCAGGCCAGCCCATGGTTGAGAATGGCCAAAGGGCAGAACTGAACCAAGTATCCAAGACGTCTTCGTCCTGAGTCCATCCGTCACCTTCTGGTGCTTCTTCACCGACGTACATTTCACCCTCAGCATTGTACCAAGCAGGGATTTGGTGCCCCCACCAGAGCTGACGAGAGATTACCCAGTCATGGACATTTTCCATCCATTGGAGGAAGGTATCGTTGAAACGAGGTGGGTAGAATTCTACCTTGTCGTCTGTGTCTTGGTTGGCAATGGCATTCTTAGCCAATTGGTCCATCTTGACGAACCATTGAGTAGACAAGCGTGGCTCAACTACAACACCTGTACGTTCTGAGTGACCAACACTGTGAACACGTTTTTCAATTTTAACGAGAGCGCCGATTTCTTCTAACTTAGCAACAACTGCCTTACGAGCTTCAAAGCGATCCATGCCTGCAAATTCGAAGGCCAAGTCGTTCATAGTTCCGTCGTCGTTCATGACGTTAACTTGTGGCAAGTTATGACGTTGACCAACCAAGAAGTCGTTTGGATCGTGGGCAGGTGTGATTTTCACAACACCCGTACCAAACTCAGGATCAGCATGCTCATCCCCAACGATTGGAATCAATTTATTAGCGATTGGAAGGATGACATTTTTACCAATCAAGTCCTTGTAGCGTGGGTCTTCTGGATTGACCGCAACCGCAACGTCCCCAAACATGGTCTCAGGACGAGTTGTCGCAACTTCAAGGGCGCGTGAACCGTCTTCCAGCATGTAGTTCATATGGTAGAAGGCACCTTCCACATCCTTGTGAATCACCTCGATATCGGAAAGGGCTGTGCGAGCTGCTGGGTCCCAGTTGATGATAAACTCACCACGATAGATCCAGCCTTTCTTGTAAAGGTCCACAAAGACCTTGCGAACAGCTTTTGACAAACCTTCGTCAAGGGTGAAACGCTCGCGAGAGTAGTCTACAGAGAGCCCCATCTTGCCCCATTGTTCCTTGATGGTAGTGGCATATTCGTCTTTCCATTCCCAGACTTTCTCGAGGAATTTCTCACGACCAAGGTCATAGCGGGAAATGCCCTCACCACGCAAGCGCTCATCAACCTTAGCCTGAGTGGCAATCCCCGCGTGGTCCATCCCTGGAAGCCAAAGGGTGTCAAAACCTTGCATCCGTTTTTGACGGATGATAATATCCTGCAAAGTCGTGTCCCAAGCGTGACCAAGGTGGAGTTTACCAGTTACGTTTGGTGGTGGAATAACGATAGAATAAGGCTTAGCCTTTTTATCGCCAGAAGGCTTGAAAACATCTTCGTCAAGCCATTTTTGGTAACGACCAGCCTCAACCTCGGCTGGATTGTATTTAGGTGAAAGTTCTTTAGACATGTGTTTGTCCTTTCTCTATTGTATTCATTTTATCTTGAATCTGCTTAGCAACTTCTTCTGCAGACAGATTCGTATTATTTATTTTAAGATAGTGGTGCAACTCATTCGGTTGGTTTTGAGAATTTAATTGAAGGGTTTCAGTGGTCTCTAAAATTTCTCTTTCAGATACCTCAATATGTCGTTTTAAGGGTTTGTGCTTTAATCGATTCTCCGTTCGATTTCGATGTAAGCACTCTTCAAGACTTGTTTCCAACTCCACAAAAAGAATCTCTTGATGATAGTCATCCAACAAATTCTGAATTTGCTTCAAATACAGCAGCTGGTACTGATTTGAAAAATCAATTACGTCTGTTAAAATCACCGATCGATGATTCCGAGCGCTTGTTTCAAGAAAAGAAAAGGTAATCCCTCGAACAAACTCCCACATTTCCTCTGTAAAGTCCTGATAGATTTCTAGTGCAAAATCGATGACTTGATGGTTATAAAAGAGGGTAGCATCTGTCAGTCGAGATAACTCTTGACCAATCGTCATTTTGCCAGAAGCCGGAGCCCCAATGATGAAAATGTGCATCAAACCACCTCCCACTCACTCCTCAGCAAGCCATATATGAGACTGTCACAGCGGTTACCTTGAGCATCTTTGCGGTCTCTTATGCGAGCTTCAAGAGTGAAACCGAGTTTTTCAGCGACGCGTTGACTTTGGACATTGTATCCAAAGCAGACCAGTTCTATCTTGTGAAGCCCCAATTCTTTAAAGCCTAGGTCAATCAAGGCTCGCGCTGCTTCTGGGACATAGCCTCGTCCCCAATAGTCTGGGTGTAAGGTATAGCCAATCTCCAACACATCATCTGCGTGGCGGTGATTGAAGTCAACAGAACCAATGACTTTATCAGTTCCTTTGACGACAATTCCATAGCCAGCTGGGAGATTTTCCTTTTGATTGCGCTCAGGAAGGATATGCTCCAGGTAATAAATCTCATCTTCCAAGGTCTTGACGGGTGGAAAGTCTGCTGGATAGGCAACTTCTGGCAGACTAGCATAGGCATGGATATCTTCGGCATCCGCCACTGTACGGACTCGTAAAACAAGACGTTCTGTTTCGATTCGTTCTGGCAACTCTACTCTTGTCATCCTTCTACCTCGCTTTCTACAAAAAATCGCCCCTGCCATATCCATGACAGGGACGAATGTGTTAATCCGCGGTACCACCCAATTTCGGGCAAAGCCCGCAACTCTCGTCTTTATAATAAAAAGACAATATTATTTCATTTTTCACCCATCAGCAACCAGTTTTGACACATTTGTGGACTTCTCAGCACCGCCACTTTCTGTAAAATGTGGGATTCAAAACACCTCTGATGGCTTTATTGTAGCAAGTTTTTGACGGAAATGCAAGGGACAAGAAAAATTACTTGAAGCTAATTCCGAGCTCTTTTAATTTCTTTATGGTAGCTGGGCCGATTCCCTTCAAGGCAAGGAGTTCTTTTTCAGTCCAGTTTTTGAAGTCAGAAGCTGACTTGATGCCTTCATCATAGAAAGTCTTCGCGCGATCTACTGAAAGGCCACCCAAAGTAGCTGCGAAATCTTCTACTGAATTGGCTACTTTTTGAGCCTGTTCCTTGGTCGCTTCTACTGCTTGTTCCACTTTTTTAGAGACGACTTTTCCTGCTTGGCTGGCAGATTTTTCTGCGTGTTTCACAACTTTCTTGGTCTCTTCGACAACTTTGGTCACCGTACCTGAAAATGCACCTGAGCGACGAAGGCTATTTCGCAATTGTTTTTTACGTTGGAGTTTCTTTGACATGATAAAATCCTTTCAATAAAAAATCCCTGCTCTGACAAGGATTTAATAAAGATATTTTATCAATATTTCGACGAAAAATCAAGAAAGGAAATAAGATTCCCCTTAAAAATCTAGCCGTTTTTTCCTTTCAAACTAGTTTGACAATGATTCGACTTCTTGATAAAATATGCAGTAATGTGCAAGACTGATTCACGTAAAAAGCTGACAAGGAGAACAATATGAATAACGAAAGTTACTTTGACGGTGGTCTTTTGAGCTACGTTGGACATGCTATCCTAGCCATGCTTATCATGGGATTTACTGTTGGAATCGCTACACCATGGGCAGTTTGTATGATGCAAAACTGGAAGGTTAAGCACACTGTCATCGATGGACGTCGCCTTTATTTTGACGGAACAGGTTCTCAATTATTCGGGAACTGGATCAAGTGGTTCTTGCTCACCATCATCACCTTGGGCATCTATTCATTCTGGTTACATATCAAAATGGAACAATGGATCACAAAACACACACATCACGTATAAACAAAAAAAGTGCGTTCATACGCACTTTTTGATTTGTAACGATTAATAGTTTCGCTCACCAAACAAGCCCTCTGGCAAATCATGAAATCCCTTGCCTGCTTTGAAGTTTTCAAACTTACCAAGCAAGAACTGATAAGCATCCAAGCGACTTTCGTAGCGAATCATGGCATCTTTGGCACGTTCGTCTTGGTCTTCTTCGTAGACTTTTTGACTTTCCTTATGCGCCATATCGTTGATCATGATCTGGGTATTGACCCAGGCTTCAAATTCCTTCATAAATTCTTGTTCGTAACTCATTGATTCTCCTTATTCTAATCCACGGAAATAGTCCGTATCAATCTCTCGGTAGGGCTGGATATCCTGAACATACTCTAGCACGCCTTGGAATTCCCCGTTTTCATCGTGTACTGCGGCATAGGTGATGTGGACAAACTTGCCTCGCGACTCTGACTTGAACCACATCTCATACTTGTCCTTTCTACCTTCACGAAGACCTCTCATAACAGCCTTCACCTTTTCTAGGTACTTAGGCGGATGGCAGAGTTCAACATTGCGCCCAACTTGGGACGGTGTCCGTTTGAAAATCATCTCATCGGCAGGCGTATTGTCATTGTAATACTGAAAAATATCGTCTTTATTGACAAAGGTAATCTCCATAGGGAGATGATTGAGGATGAGGTTGGCCTGCTCAACTGAGAGATAGCCATTTCCAAAAGCTTGTTGACTATGACGGTCCAGCACTGCTTCCTTTTCCTTAGGGGTAAAGGTAATAGTAAACTGGCCTTCAGGCGTATTGATGACTTGCTGAACTTGACCTTCAGTCGTGTCTAGCTGCACGGGCTCCTCTGCGCTCTTTTCCTCAACGAAACTCTGGCGCTCTGGCACCCATTTCTCTGACGGACGGATGATGGCATAGCCGTAGGCATCGCTCTCCTCCGCAATCTGAATCCAGTCATCCTGGGTGAAGGACTCAAGAAGAATCATGAGGAGGATGGACTCTTCCTTGAAAATCATACTTTCAAACTCTGTCGCAAAAGCTTCAAAGGCCTCCTTTACAGTGGAAATCGCCACTTCTGGTAGTGCCTTAGCCGTCTCTAGAGCTGTCTGAAAGAGTTCTCTGATCTGATCATCCACTCCCCACATAACTTTTGGAGGTGAATCGTGACCATAGCGCTCCATGATGGGAAAAAAGAGCTCTTCCTTGCGCTGATAGTGGAGGTCAAATTGCCCCAACAGCCCCATTTGACGGACCAAGCCCTTGCGCATCTCTGCCAGCATTTCCTCATCTTCCATAGACTCATAGGTATCCAACAGTCTCCGAATGCGAATCAAAGCTGCACGGAGAGCCAGATTTTCATCCTTGAAAACGCGAACTGGGTGGCCAGGGTGTTCAGTATCCTCCACTTCGACGCCCTTAACAGCATTTTTAAAAAGATTAGCATGGACATCACAGAGTTCCATGACATCTTCAAAGGTGACTCCTGAATCTGAGTTCATCAATTCGTGCTCCATGAGAGAAATCTCGATAGCTGAAACACCTGTAAAAGTCGCATCAAAACGCTCCTGAACCGACTCAGGAGAGGCACCATTGTGCAATTCTAGCAAAATATCCCGTAGGATATGAATCCGTTCATCTGCCATTAGTCTAATCCAATCACTTCATAGCCGTTTGCTTCTAGCGTGCGGACAATCTTGTCCATAGGAGTTCCTTCGAGTTTAGAACCCTGCTTAAGCGATACTTTGCGCCCAACAGTGTTGCGCATCAAGGGATTAGCAAGTGGTTTAAAACCGAGCTCTACTAGGATTTCCAAGACTTCCGGGTGCTTGTCTACCACTTCTGCAACGGGAATTGACACATCGATGATATTGTCCATGACGACCTCCATGTATGTTCTAATACTCAATGAAAATCAAAGAGCAAACTAGGAAGCTAGCCGCAGGTTGCTCAAAACAGTGTTTTGAGGTTGTGGATAGAACTGACGAAGTCAGTAACCATACCTACGGCAAGGTGAAGCTGACGTGGTTTGAAGAGATTTTCGAAGAGTATAAAATGATTTTACTGCTTATATTATACCATATGGAAAGAGATTAAAAAACTAGCAGAAGAGTTCCTGCTAGTTTCTTTCATTTCAAGTTATTCCTTATCATCTGGTTTTGCGAGCCACTGGGCTACATCCATCAGCTTGTCAGCAAGCAGTACTTTCCCGAAACCTACTAGAGCATTGTCATCTCTTTTCATGTTCTTCAGTACTTTGATGCTTTGCATCACAAAAAAGTAATTCCCGTAAGTCTTGGCTAGAATTTTAATGAATCCCATATTACTCTCCTTCGATGATTTCGACCTCTTTTCGGATAGTATCAACGTCTCTTTGATATTGCACTTCATTGTAGTTGACTAGCTTGGACAATTCCTGTTGCAATCTTTCTCCCATCGGTTTCATGGTCGCAAAGGTTAAGCCCCCAGAAATGACTCCACCTAGGATAGGGATCACTTTCCCCATCCCTTTAGCTAGGCCTCCTTTTGTCAGATTGACACCAAAAATTTTCAAAACTTTTTCTAAAATTGGATACCAAAGAGTTTTTGTCAAGGCTTTCTTGTTCACTACTTTTATGACTTGCTTGGCTACTGTCACACCACCTGATCGAAGTAGGGCACCTGCGCCATTTACTCCCAGCATCACACCGAGATACAGTAGGAGTGTGTTTTTAGCTTCCTCGCTTAACTCATTGCGCGATGCCCAGAGATCATCAAATCCGTAAATATACCCTAGTTCCTGAGCTAGCTTTAACGAGAAAGCGTAAAACTGGGCTACATCTGTCGGAATAGTAATCGCCATGACAAGGCCTCCAGGTAAACCTGCCAAAACCGAAGTTCCACTGGCTAACAGGACATTGTCCTTAATACAGGCCTTTGCCACTCGGTCCAAGCTTTCCTGAGGTAACAAAGAAGTTGGCCCTTGTTCTAATAAGGTTGCAATATCCTTGCGATCTAATTCCTTGGAAAACTTTTCTACTAAAAATTTCTCTCGATCAACTTTGACTACGGGTAGTTTCACCACTTGTTGTAGTACTTGCATAGCTATATCTTGTTTAGCCATATATCTCTCCGTTTTTCATTTATATCAAGCTTTATCATATCATACTATTTGAAATTTACAAATTTTTTAAACTGCGTTTTACAAGGGCAATATATCGATGATTAGCAAACAAACTACTCCGACAAGAAAAAAGAGGGGAATCCCCTCTTTCTTATACTCAATGAAAATCAAAGAGCAAACTAGGAAGCTAGCCGCAGGCTGTACTTGAGTACGGAAAGGCGACGCTGACATGGTTTGAATTTGATTTTCGAAGAGTATTAGTTCTTATCCAGATTGCGTAGCATTGCGTCAATCTTGTTTCCATATTCGATGGATTCGTCTTTGACGAAGGTCAAATCTGGGATTTTGTACAATTTCAAATTGCGACCAAGTTCACGTTTGATGGTACCAGTTGCTTTTTCAAGCCCGATTTGAGCTTTTTGATTATCTGAAGCAAGGTTACTCAAAATGGTGTAGTAAACCTTGGCAACAGACAAGTCACCTAGCATCTGAACATCTGTGATGGTCACACCTTGAACACGGGGATCACGGACTTTCTTTTGCAAAATCTCATTGACTTCACGCTTGATTTCCATGCCTACACGATCCGTACGGAAATGATTTGTCATGATATTCCTTTCTCTACTTTGAACCAAAAGCTAGGCCAGCAGACCTAGCTATTTCTGTTAGATAGAGGAACTAGAGCCATTTGAATCTAGGAAACAAGCCTTTGATAGAACTAAAGTTCATCAAGGCGCTGTTGACAACGAGTCAAATGAGCTATCGTTTCTCTATTATCGTTTGATTTCTTCCATGACATAGGCCTCAATCACATCATCAGTCTTGATATCATTGTAGCCATCAATCATCAATCCACCTTCACGACCGTTTGTAACTTCTTTGACGTCGTCTTTGTAGTGTTTCAAGCTGGCGAGTTCGCCATCATAGATTACGACACCGTCACGGATAACACGGACTTTAGAATCACGGGTAACCTTACCGTTGATAACCATGAATCCACCGATGGTTCCCACTTTAGATACCTTGAAGGTTTCACGGATAACTGCTTCACCGATAACTTTTTCTTCAAATTCTGGGTCAAGCATCCCTTTCATAGCTTCTTCCATCTCTTCGATAACCTTGTAAATAATGCTGTGGAGACGGATTTCTACATCGTCAGCTTCCGCTTGTTGACGAGCTTGTGGTGTAGGGCGTACGTTGAAACCAACGATAAAGGCATTTGAAGCTTCGGCAAGAGTCACGTCAGACTCATTGATGGCACCGACCGCTGAGTGAACGATGGTAACTTTGACACCTTCTACGTCAATCTTTTGAAGTGAGGCAGAAAGGGCTTCAACAGAACCTTGTACGTCGGCCTTGATGATGACATTAACTGACTTGAGCTCACCAGCTTTAAGTGTATCAAAGAGGTTTTCAAGGCTGACACGTTGGGTAGCTTGACGTTGTTTCATGAGGGCACGTTTCGCACGCTCTTCACCGGCTGCACGCGCAGATTTTTCATCTTCGTAAACGGCAAAGTGGTCACCTGCCATTGGCGCTTCGTTCAGACCTGTGATAGAAACTGGTGTTGATGGTCCAGCCACCTTGACACGACGACCAAGGTCATTGGTCATAGCACGGACACGACCGAAGGTATTTCCGACAACGATTGGATCTTGGACATTCAAGGTACCTTGTTGAACAAGAAGGGTTGCGACCGCACCTTTTCCTTTATCCAAACGAGCTTCGATAACCGTACCGATCGCACGAACTGTTGGGTCTGCTTTGAGTTCTTGGATTTCAGCCACAAGAAGGACTGTTTCCAACAATTCTTCGATATTTTGGTTGAATTTAGCTGAGATTTCAACAAATTCAGAATCTCCACCCCAAGCTGTTGACATAACACCATGCTCTGCCAATTCACCGATAACACGTTCTGGGTTGGCACCTGGTTTATCAATCTTGTTGATAGCTACGATGATTGGAACGTTGGCCGCTTTTGAGTGGTTGATGGCTTCGATAGTCTGAGGCATAACCCCGTCGTCGGCCGCTACAACCAAGATAGTAATATCGGTAACAGATGCACCACGCGCACGCATAGAAGTAAAGGCCGCGTGTCCTGGTGTATCAAGGAAGGTAATCTTCTTGCCATTTTCCACGATTTGGTAAGCACCGATATGCTGAGTGATACCACCTGCTTCACCTGTCGCTACACGAGAGTTACGAAGGGTATCTAAGAGGGTTGTCTTACCATGGTCAACATGTCCCATGATGGTTACAACTGGTGGACGCTCAACCAATTCATCTTCATTGAGATAGCCATCTTCGACAAAGAAACGTTCGATGTCAGCATTATCCACTTCAACCTTTTGTTTGGCTTCGATACCGTAATCCACCATGAGGAGTTCGATGGTTTCTCCATCCAAGGATTGGTTTTGTGTGGCCATGACACCCATCATAAAGAGTTTCTTAACGATTTCTGCTGGTTCACGTTTGATACGTTTTGCGATTTCCGCAACAGTCATACCATCTGTATACTCAAATTCTGTTGGCAATTCGTGGAACTTACGCTCTGTAACAGGTTTTGGAGTCTGGTTACGGTTGTTTTGCTTGTTCCCTTTTTTATTTTTCTTGTTGTTATTCCAGTTACTATTTCTTTGATTTCTCACTTGATTCTGACTACTTCGATTCTTTTGTTGTTTTCTAGGACCATCTTCTTCGTGATCATAATCATCACGTTCTTTGTCTGGTCGAGCTTGTTTTTTACGACGTGTATCCACTGGCGCTTCTTTCGCTACAGGAGCTACTGTTACTGCTGGCTGCGTTTGTTCAGCTAGCTTAGCAGCTTCTTCAAAGATTTCCTCTGGCTCCTTGCGTTTGTTAGCTTGAGCCAAGGCTTCTTTGGCTGCTTGCGATTGTTTGAAGCGCTCCTCGCTTGAGCGTGCGTACTCTGCATTTTGCTCTGCTTTTAGGGCTGCTGCACGGGCTTTAAAGTCAACACGTGGACCAGCTTGTTTTGGCTGGAAGTCTTGTTGCTGACGGCGATCATTGCCACGATTCCCTTGACCTTGTGGTTTTTTCCCTTGGTCGTTAAATCGGCGGTTGTCGCGGTTTCCTTGACCAGGTTTGCTACCATTACGACCGTCGTTTTTTTGACGGTTGCCGTTTTGTTGTTGGTCACGGTTGTTGCCCTTGTTTTGTTTGCGTCGCTCTGCCTGCTCTTTGGCACGCGCCTCACGCTCCGCTTTGAAGTTTCGACTTTGTGGTCTTGCGGCCACTACTTTTTCTTCCTTAGGAGCTGCAGATGCAGCTGGTTTACTTTCTTCCTTAGCGGCTACTGGTTTAGCTGATACAGGCTTTTCTGCTTTCTTTTCTACACTTGCTTTTGGTGCTGCAGGTTTTGCTTCTGCCTTAGGAGCAGGTGCAGGTTTAAAGCTAGCTGCGATTTGTTCAGCAGCAGCAGCTTCCACACTCGATGAGTGGCTCTTCACATCCAAGCCCAACTCTTTTGCACGCGCTACAACTTCTTTACTTTCTTTTCCAAGTTCTTTTGCGATTTCGTACAATCTTTTCTTAGACAAATCATGTCCTCCTCTTCTATTCCATAAGAGACCTCATTTTCTTTGTAAATCCAGCATCTGTCACAGCCAAAACCTTTCTCGATTTTCCGACTGCTATGCTTAATTCCAGTGTTGAAAACACGGTTATAACTTCTACTTGATAATAGTCACTTTTATCTTGAATCTTCTTGGTCAGATTGGGACCAGCATCATTGGCTAGAAAGACTAGCTTGGCTTTCTGGTCTTGGATGGCTTTAACCACCAATTCCTCACCCGATATGATCCGGCCTGCTCGTTGAGCAAGTCCCAAGAGATTGCTTATCTTTTGCTTATTCAAGTCCTAACTCTCTTCTTTTCACTTTGTGATCCACATAGGCGATCAACTCGTCATAAAAGCTTTCTTCCACTTCCATGTTAAAGCTGCGGTTAAAGACTTTCTTCTTTTTGGCCTCTAGGGCTTCTGCATTGTCTAGCTTGATATAAGCGCCACGACCATTGGCCTTGCCTGTCGGATCGATAAAAACCTGTCCTTCTTTATTCTTGACAATGCGGAGCAAATCACGCTTATCAATCACTTCGTTGGATACAACAGACTTGCGCAAAGGGATTTTTCTTGTTTTCATCTTTCCCTCCTCTAGCAGCTTTTATTCTTCTGTCAATTCGTCCGCAGCTGCGTAATCCACTTGACCTGCTTCTTCCATAGCTTCAAACTCGCTGGCAGACTTGATATCGATACGGTAACCCGTCAAATGAGCTGCCAAGCGAACGTTTTGTCCACGACGACCGATAGCAAGAGAAAGCTTGTTATCAGGCACAACGACTAAGGCACGTTTGCTGTCGTTTTCATCAAAGATAACTTGGTCAACCTCTGCCGGTGCGATGGCATTGTAGATAAACTCAGCTGGATCTGCTACCCACTCGATAACGTCGATGTTTTCTTCGACAGGAATCATGCGGTCGCTCTTAGCATCGTAACGAGCTGGGTGGAATTTGCTGGTGATTTTCTTGATATTAGCACCACCACGTCCAACGATTGTACCGATAGCGTCCACGTTTGGATTGTGGCTACGAACGGCAACTTTCGTACGGTCACCAGCTTCGCGGGCTACGCTCATGATTTCGACAGTTCCATCGTACACTTCTGGAATTTCTTGCTCCATCAAACGTTTGATCATTTCTGGATGGCTACGGCTAACAAAGACGTTGACACCACGAGGATTGTCTTCAACCTTGTAAACGTAGACTTCGATACGGTCATGGGAAGCAAAAACTTCTCCAGGGATTTGGTCTTGTTTTGACAATTGGGCTTCGATGCTGCCAAGGTTGACGTAAATAAAGCGGTTGTCAAATCGTTCTACTGTACCAGACATGATTTCTTGTTCATGTTCTTTATAAGTATTGTAGGTGATGGCACGTGTTTGCTTGCGCATTTTTTCCATGATGGTTTGTTTGGCAGATTGGGCTGCTACACGACCAAACTCAGCTGGTGCTTCTTCAAACTTGATTTTGTCACCAAGCTCATAGGCTGAATTAATGGCAAGGGCATCTTTCAAGCTGATTTCCAAACGGCTATCAAATACTTCATCAACAACTTCACGGACAGTATAAACTGTAAAGTCTCCTGTTTTTTCATTGAAGTCAATAGCTACGCTGTCTGATTGACCATAGCGTCTGCGATAAGCGGAACGAAGCGACTCTACTACTGCGTCGATGATGTCTTCTTTTTTGATTCCCTTGTCTTCTTCCAAAATGCGGAAGGCCTCTAGCATTTCTTTACTCATGTTCTTTTTACTTTTGAATCCTCAAAAGATATCCTTTCTTTTCTATAGTTTTACTGCTAAACGTGCTTTTGATACTAAACTGTATGGAATTTGGACGGTTTTCTTACGTGTCTTGTCCATATACTCCATAGTCAACTCGTCCTCTTCAAAGGACAGCAAGGTTCCTTCAAAGACTTTTTGCTTATCGATGGCTTGGTAGAGCCCGACATGGATGTATTTCCCAACTGCTCCAGCGACAGCATCCTTGGTTTTCAAAGGACGTTCCAAGCCTGGACTGGTGATTTCTAGGAAATATTGTTCTGGGAAGGGATCAGGCTTGATGGTATCTAGGACAGGACTGATGATTTCTGTCAGGTCTGCCGTGTCGTTCAAGGTAATTCCTTCGGGTTTATCTACAAAAATACTAAGAATCATGTCACTGCCAATCTTTCCATACTCGATATCCACGAGCTCGAAAGGCGCTTGGATGACAGGTTCTACAACTTCTCTGACTAATTCTACGATTGTTGCGATTGCGTCCACCTCCTCATAAGCAAGAGGCGAAGATATTTCCCCGCCTCTCTTTCTCATATTCTTACTATCAGTATAGCACGTTTGTCAATTTATGTAAAGCATTAGCACTCAACTAGCTGGTTTTCAAGCTAGTTCTTAAAATTCTGCTTCAACTCGGTAGATCACTTGACCTTTGCTGGAGAATTTTTGCTCATACTCTGTCATGACATTGCCTTCAAAATCACTGGCATGCAAGTCTAGCCAAACACCATTTAGTTTCATCCCATACTGAGAAAAGCTCACTAGACTGTACTCAAACAAGCCACGGTTATCTGTCTTGAAATGGATTTCCCCATTCTCAGGCAAGATGCGCTTGAAGGTATCCAAGAAACTCTTGTAAGTCAAACGACGTTTTTCATGGCGTTTTTTAGGCCAGGGATCTGAAAAGTTTAGGTAGAGACGATCAATCTCACCGTCTTCAAAGTAGTCGGTCAGATCTGAACCATCTACCCACAGCAACTTGATGTTGGGCACTCCAACTTCTAATACCTTATCCAAGGCATAACTCAATACCGACTTTTGGATATCAATCCCAATGTAGTTGATGTCAGGATTTTGCTTGGCCATTCCTGATACGAAGGCCCCTTTCCCACTTCCAACCTCTACATGAATAGGATGATCATTTCCAAACAAGTCTCGCCATTTCCCTTTAGCTTCCAAGGGATTGAGAACCACATACTGAGGATTGGCCTCTAGTAATTCTGTCGCCCCTTTACGATTTCTAACTCTCATCTCTTCTTTCCATACTTGTCACGGAAGACACGCAAGGCATAAATCTCCCGGTTTACATTGTCTAAATCTTGATTTTCACAGTATTTGGCAATCTGGTTCAAGTAAGAATACTGACCATACCAATACAATTTATCTAACACTGTCTGATTGTACTTATAGCCGTAGTCTCTCAACCATTGGCGCCACTGATGATCAGGAATGTAGTGGCATAGCAAATGCGCCACATCAAACATACGATCCGTCAGACGAACCGAATCCCAATCCACTAGATAAACGAGTCCACTCTCTGTCTCAATCCAATTACTATGACGAAGATCTCCATGCACAATCGTTGCATGGTCTTCTCTAAAACCTGGAACCGTCTTACCTAGCTCAGCAATCACACTGTTCAAATAGTGGTTCTGCTTCAAGATTTCTGGAACTCCTTGCTGCCAAGAACGTAGCAAATCAACTGGTGTTTCCATGGTGTATCCCAAACGGCTCAACTGCTTCATCAAAGGACGCGAGCGGTGAAGGCGGTTCAAGATATTGATAATCTGCTTGCGATTCATATCGTAAGGGGTCAAGATTTTACCCGTCAGCCATTCCTGAGCACACATATCACGGCCATCTGGCAAACGACGAGTCCATAGTAATTGAGGAGCGATTTGTTCTCTGGCTAGGCCAGGTAGGATTGGAGAGGTGTTCATTTTTACAAAGACGCGCTTCCCATCAGGGTAGCTTCCCATATAAGCTTTGCCGCTCTTCCCAGGGATAGGGGTCAGCGTTAGCTCATTATCACCCAAGTCCATTTCTTTCCTCCGTATAAAGTTTCCTTACTATTCTACTAGTTTTTGGTCTATTCGTCAACCAATCTTTTTAGTTGGTAAGGCAAATAAAACAATTGTAGGAAGAGACTAGCCCCTACAAGAGCCAACAAGGCTATTTTCTCTTGAAAAACCACTGCTCCGACCAGTAATTCTAACAAAAGAACTGCACTTCCCACACCGACTACAATCTGTTTCAACCCTTTCTCCTTCTCCCCTTTTTCTAGTGGAAAGAGCTGGGTCAAGTATTGGTAGTCAAAGGCATGATAGAGGGCCAGTAACTGAAAGAGCAAGAGGTAGTTAAATAGAACCACCACTGCTGTCGCAATCCAAGATTGCTCGATAAAGAGCAAAGCTAACAAGGATAGGAGCAAAAGACGCAAACTGAGGGCAAAGAGGTCTCCATTTCGCAGATAAGAACGAAGATAGAGGTTTTGCCAAATCTTGCTCGGCACTTTCTGAACTGCTTTAAGGACGAAATCCAGATAAGAACGACGTTTGACACTATTTGAAACGCCCTTGACCTGCGTAAAGAGAGCAAAGAAACGAAGCAAAACTTGCTTGCGCTTACTTTCTTGGGAAATGACAAAGTCCCAGTCGAGTCCAGTCTCAGTAAAAAATTTACTGGCTTTTTGGCGAAAAAGGAGGTATTTCCCAGCTCCCAATAAAAGCACATAGATGAGAAAAACTGGAAAACCATAGCCCATGGCTAAAAACAAGGGTACAAACAAAAGCAAGAAAAGGGTCTGGACAAAAAGCCAAAAGACCAGTGAGCGCATCGTCTGCCCTTTGAGGTGAGACTTAACCTCCTCTTCACTGACTAAGAGAAAGAGTTTATCCGGTCCTTCCATGTAGGTCGCGATTCCTCCCCAAGCCAAAAGTAAGACAGATACAATCCCTAAAAACAAGAGGATAGGCCAATGATTTTCAGGAAAATGTTGCAAGAGTTGACTGTACTGGTAAGCTAGAAAACCGATGAGAACTAGCAGGAACAAGACAAAGTGGTCATTGAGAACATAACGCAGATAACCAACACACTCCTTACGAAAAGCCTGCTTTCGCTTTAAAAACAAGTCTTTCATAGCTCCTCCTCTTTGGTCAGAGCCAAGTAAATATCATTCAAACTCGCTTCAGGCATGCCAAAGGCTTCGCGGAGTTGCTGGAGGTTCCCCTGAGCCCGCACCTCTCCCTTGTGGAGAATGACAAAGGCATCACACATCTTCTCCGCCGAATCCAGCACGTGGGTACTCATGAGAATAGACTTGCCTTTTTGCTTTTCCACTTCTAGAAGCTGAATCAAGTCAGAAATGGCCAGCGGATCGAGGCCAAGAAAAGGCTCATCAACGATGAAAAGACTCGGATCTACGACAAAAGCACAGATAATCATGACCTTCTGCTTCATCCCTTTGGAGAAATGAACCGGAAACCAGTCCAATTTTTGATCCAGACGAAACATTTTTAACAAAGGTTCTACTCGATCAAAGGCCACTTTTTGCTCAATACCATAAGCCATTGCAACTGTCTCGATATGCTCTCTAAGAGTCAACTCCTCATACAGACTAGGCGTTTCTGGGATGTAGCCAATCTGCTTGCGGTAATTGGTCGCATCTTCTCGCAGGGTCAAACCATTAATCTTGATTTCCCCACTATAAGGCGTCAAAAGACCAATAATTTCATTGATTGTCGTTGATTTCCCAGCACCGTTGAGACCAATCAAACCAACCAACTGCCCACTTTCAACTGTAAAGGACACATCTTTCAAAACAGGGACGTGAACATAGCCTCCTGTCAGGTTTTTAATTTCTAACATATTTTCTCCGAATCTGGTATAATGTAGCTATATTATATCAAAATTCAATACAGTAGAGGTGGATTTTATGTCAGATTGCATTTTTTGTAAGATCATCGCAGGGGAGATTCCTGCTTCAAAAGTATACGAGGATGAGCAGATTCTTGCCTTTCTTGATATCTCTCAAGTAACGCCTGGGCACACCCTCATTGTACCAAAAGAGCACTATCGCAATCTTTTGGAGATGGACGTTGCAAGTGCCAGCCAACTCTTTGCCCAAGTGCCAACAGTGGCTCAAAAAGTCATGAAGGCCACCAAGGCTGCCGGCATGAATATCATCGCCAACTGCGAGGAAGTTGCTGGTCAAACAGTCTTTCACACTCACGTGCACCTCGTACCTCGCTACGGTGCAGAAGATGACCTCAAGATTGACTTTATCGCCCATGAACCTGACTTTGACGAACTTGCCCAAGTCGCAGAAACCATTAGAAATGCTTAAGGAGATACTATGAAACTATCAAATCTACTACTATTCGCAGGAGCTGCAGCTGGAAGTTATTTTATCGTGAAAAATCGCCAAGCCATTCAGGATGAAGTGTTAGATACAACTGACCGTGTCGAGGCCATTAAGGAGGATTTGGATATCATCCAAAACAACCTGCAAGTTATCAACCAACAAAAAGAACTCATCAAAGAATACCAAAAAGACTTAACCTATAAATTCAAAGTCTTGGAAAAAGATTTCCAGACCAGAATGACGGTCCTCCAAGAAGAAAAACAAGAATAAGAAAGCCTCCAACTTTCCTTAATTCCATTTTGGGTTACTAGATTCGAACAGAAAAGGGAGGGAATAAAAATGAAACAGTCTTTAAAAGTTCTAGCGAAGGTCATCGCGATCCCTTGTGGCTGCCTTAGCCTTCTTGCAGTCCTGACATTTCTACTAGTGGCCAATCTTTTCAAAGCGTCACCGAGTGACATCCGTGAGGGGAATGAAGCCTTAAAACAAATCTTTATCTCCCTTGACCTCCCTCCCGAGAAAGTCGAATCAGATGGACACTTTCAATACGAGGGTGGAGGCTTACATTTTTATGTTACTTTCTCAGATGAGGTTGTCAATAGCCACCCCGTCCTAAAAGAAAGTCCAAAACTCACCAAAAACCGACTTGAAGTCTATGTCCTAAACACAGGAGATATTTCCTACCATTCAGTAGAAGACAACTTATTCAATCATGGTTTATTGCGATTTTTAGAGGAGGAAGGCGAGAAGTATTTTCGAGAAAATGGAAAGAAATCAAATTCTTCTTACACAATTCTCTTTTGGAATGATAAGGAAAGTCTTAAAAAGGGAATTGCATTCTATGAAAAAGCCTTGACTTTGGTGGATATTCAGGATAATTCGGCAATCAAGCACATTGATACTGTCACCGTTAAGCCTGGTAAGGAAGAGGAAATCAAACAACTCATCCAAGATATGGATGCAGCTGGCTTACTCAAGCAAAAGTATAAATAGTAGGCTAACTTGAAAATGATTTTCTGACGCTAAATTTTCAAAAATAACACAAAAAGAGCCAATCGGCTCTTTTTACTTTATTCCCCTTCAAAGGCATCTTTAATATGGTCAAAGAAGCCTTTTTTCTTTGGATTGACTTTCAAGTCACCTGCAGCTGCGAATTCTTTTAACGCAGCTTTTTGGCGTTCGTTCAAACCTGTCGGAGTCACGACATTAACTGTAACGTATTGGTCACCAACGGCACCACCACGAAGGCTCGGTGCTCCCTTGCCACGTAGACGGAATTTCTTGCCAGTCTGAGTGCCCTCTGGAATAACCAATTCGACAGCACCATGCACGGTTGGAATTTCCACAGTGTCTCCAAGAGTTGCTTGGACGATGTTAAGATTTAATTTGTAGAAAATGGTCGTTCCTTCACGTTCAAACTTATCACTGGCTTCAACAGAAACCACCACGTACAAGTCCCCGTAAGGTCCACCGTTAAAGCCTGCTTCACCTTGACCAGCTAAGCGAATTTGTTGGCCAGTTTCCACACCAGCAGGGATTTTTACATGTACGCTATGAGCTTGTTTTTCATGACCTGTTCCGTGACATGTAGTACATGGATCTTTAATTTCTTTTCCGCGACCATGACAGACATCACAAGTTACTTGGCGACGCATCATACCAAGAGGAGTCTGCGTATCAACGTTAATGACACCAGCGCCATGACAGCGTCCACAAGTGACTGGACTTGTTCCTGGCTTAGCACCAGATCCGTTACAGGTACGACAGCTTGCTTCACGATTGTATTTGACTTCTTTTTCCGTTCCGAAGATGGCTTCTTCAAAGGTCAAATTCACACGGTACTGGAGGTCATCCCCTTGACGAGGAGCGTTTGGATTGCGCGAAGCTCCGCCTCCTCCAAAAAAACTTGAGAAGATATCTTCAAAACCACCAAAGCCACCTGCTCCGTCAAAACCACCGAAACCACCAGCGCCACCAAAGCCACCGTTGGCACCCGCAGCACCATATTGGTCGTAAGCTGCACGTTTTTGGTCGTCACTCAAAGTCTCATAGGCTTCTTGAACTTCCTTGTACTTTTCCTCAGCTCCAGGTTCCTTGTTGATATCTGGGTGATATTTTTTCGAAAGCTTACGATAAGCCTTTTTGATCTCGTCTGCCGAAGCGTTTTTTGACACCCCCAGACGATCATAAAATTCAGTATTGTTCATAATTCAAGATACAAAGGGCGTCAAACGGACACAGCCAAAATAGGAGTTTTGACGACGGACGCTTACGTCCTAGAAAAAACTATCTTTTTGGCATAGTCCGTAGCCCGTGTTCAGTTACTCGAACACCCTTATTCCTTTCTGTTAATATTGCGGAACGAAACCTCAATCTAGTTTAGGTTCAATTCCTTTCTTTCATATTGATGATAAAAACTCAAATAAATTGGGTTCAGTCCCTTTTTATCGAAAAACAGAGGCTGGGTTGCAACCTCTGGATTTCTTCCTATCATTATTACATTTAGACAAAGTACCTTAGTAATTCGTCATTCTTAACGAGTTAGGCTTAACTGAGTTTCGGCTAAAAACTTCGGAAAAAAGATAAGCCATCTTTTGTGCATCGCACAAGGCGATGGCTTCCTATTTTTCTTTCGTTTTCTTAACGCCTCAACATCTTACTTCTCCGTAAACTCTCCGTCTACGACGTCATCGCCTGCGTTTCCTGTTGCTTGTGCGCCTTCTGCTCCTGCTTGAGCTTGTTGTGCTGCTGCGGCTTGTTCGTAGAGTTTAACAGCAAGTCCTTGAGCTTTTTCGTTCAATGCTTCGAGTTTTGCTTTCATTTCGTCCAAGTTGTTGTCTTCTTGCGCTTTCTTAAGGTCATCAAGAGCAGCTTGGGCAGAATCACGTTCTGCATCGAAGCCTTTTCCTTCAGTTTCCTTGATTGTCTTTTCAGTCGCAAAGATGGCTTGGTCTACTTCGTTACGAAGGTCAACTTCTTCCTTACGTTTTTTATCTGCTTCAGCGTTTGCTTCTGCATCTTTCATCATGCGGTCGATTTCTTCATCAGTCAAACCTGAGTTAGATTGGATGACAATAGTTTGTTCTTTTTGAGTTCCAAGGTCTTTGGCCTTTACAGACACGATACCGTTCTTGTCGATGTCAAATGTTACTTCGATTTGAGGAATTCCACGAGGTGCAGCCGGGATGTCCGTCAATTGGAAGCGTCCAAGAGTCTTGTTATCTGCTGCCATTGGACGTTCACCTTGAAGAACGTGGATATCAACGGCCGGTTGGTTGTCCGCTGCAGTTGAGAAGACTTGTGATTTAGATGTTGGAATAGTAGTGTTGCGATCGATAAGTTTTGTGAAGACGCCACCCATTGTTTCGATACCAAGTGACAATGGTGTTACATCAAGAAGGACAACGTCTTTCACATCACCAGTGATTACACCACCTTGGATAGCAGCACCCATGGCAACAACTTCGTCAGGGTTTACTGATTTGTTTGGTTCTTTACCAGTTTCAGCTTTCACAGCTTCTACAACGGCTGGGATACGAGTTGAACCACCAACAAGGATAACTTCGTCGATTTCTGACAAGCTCAAACCTGCATCTGAAAGAGCTTGACGAACTGGAACTTTTGTACGTTCCACAAGGTCACGAGTCAAATCGTCAAATTTCGCACGAGTCAAAGTCATTTCCAAGTGAAGAGGTCCAGCTTCACCAGCAGTGATGAATGGCAAGCTGATTTGTGTTGAAGTTACACCTGAAAGGTCTTTCTTCGCTTTTTCAGCCGCATCTTTCAAACGTTGCATTGCCATCTTGTCAGTAGACAAGTCAATACCATTTTCTTTCTTGAATTCTGCTACCAAGTGATCGATGATTTTTTGGTCAAAGTCGTCACCACCGAGTTTGTTATCCCCTGCAGTTGACAATACATCGAAGACACCGTCACCCAATTCAAGGATAGATACGTCAAATGTACCACCACCAAGGTCGAATACCAAGATTTTTTCTTCTTTGTCAGTCTTGTCCAAACCGTAAGCAAGGGCCGCTGCTGTTGGTTCGTTGACGATACGTTCTACTTCAAGACCAGCGATTTTACCAGCGTCTTTAGTTGCTTGACGTTGAGCATCGTTGAAATAAGCTGGGACTGTGATAACTGCTTTGGTTACTTTTTCACCAAGGTATTCTTCAGCGTAACCTTTCAAGTATTGAAGGATCATAGCTGAGATTTCTTGTGGAGTATATTCTTTTCCGTTAGCAGAAACTTTTTCTGAAGTTCCCATCTTAGATTTGATAGAGATAACTGTATCTGGGTTTGTAACTGCTTGACGTTTTGCGGCATCACCAACGATGATTTCTCCGTTTTTGAATGATACTACAGATGGAGTTGTACGGTTTCCTTCTGGGTTTGCGATGATTTTGCTTTCAGTTCCTTCAAGAACTGCAACTGCTGAGTTTGTTGTACCTAAGTCAATACCGATAATTTTAGACATGTGTTTTTCTCCTTGTTAGTTAATTTTCTATTTTCTTTTTGATACTCTTCTTAGGTGGCGGCGCCGTCAGAGCTTGACTCGTCAATCTCTTTGACTAAACTTTGAGCCTATGGTCTCAAAGTTTGCGCAAATAGCGCCACGGCGAAGAGTATCGTCTTTTGTTTACTTCGCTCACTATTGCAAAGCTGAACAATTTCTTATCTTTCTTCATAGTTTATTGTCGTTTCGGACAGGTTTTTATTTTTTAGGCGTCAATGTAATAACAATCACCACTTTATCCCACTCTAAAATTTTCTGTTTCAAAGTTCTATTTGGATAAGTTTTATGATTAATTTCATAAACACTGCCACCTTTTAGAATGATTTCATCCCATTGTTCAAGCCCTTCAAAATATTCCAGCCTTTTTTTCTCAGTTCGTTCAAGTTTAAAAACTGTTTTCTGACTTTGATAATTCCAATTGTTTTTTGAAGCTCGTTTTCTAGTTGTAAAAAGATTTTTTAAGAACCCCCAAAAGAGTCGTAAAACTGGATAAATAATCAATAACCATAATAACACTACAGCTATTAGAAGTATTACCGTTACTAGTCCATATTCCTTTACCAATTGGATTAATAAATTTATTATTTGTTCCATCTATCTCTCTCTAATTATACACTACCACCATGGCTGGGCGTAGGATGCGGTCATGGAGTTTATAGCCTTTTTGGAAGACTTGTGCGATGGTATCTGCTGGGTGTTCATCGTCTGCTGGGAGAGTTTGGATGGCCATGTGATAGTTATGGTCAAATCCGCCGTCAGCTGGAATTTCTTCAATCCCTTCTTCTTTTAAGGCATGTACCAAACTTTCTTGGACCATTTCCAAGCCCTTCTTCACATCATCTGTCAAACCTTCAACTGCAAGTGCACGTTCTAAGTTGTCGAGCGATGGTAAGATTGCTTTTGCCAGGTCTTGGCTACGATAACGTTGCAAGTTTTGACGTTCTTCATTGGCACGGCGTTGAATATTTTGCATTTCTGCATGAGCGCGAAGGTATTTGTTTTCGAACTCATCTGCACGTTCATTTGCCAAGTCCAACTCAAACTTCTCAGGAGTTGTTTCTTCAGTTGTTTCCACAACTTCCTCTTCTTTCATTTCTTCGTTTTTTTTATCTTGGGCCATTTTCGCCTCCTTTAATGATTTCAAAATTAATTTACTTCGTAATGATTACTGCTGAGGTAGCGATAAAAATCTGTCAACTTCATCGTCAAAACACGATTGACCACATTGACTTGGTTGACCAATTGCTGATAATCCAGATTGACCGGACCGATAATCGCTAGAATTCCAAAACCTCGATAAGGAATGAGAAATTTACTGCTAATCACCGCTAGGTCTGCTAGACAAGACTCTTGACTGTCCGCAACACGAACATTTTGCATCTGATCTTCATGCAGACTTTCACGAATCTCTAGGGCCACCTTTTGCGGTTGGTCAAAGAACTGATAGGCCGCTAGATTAGCAAAATTCAAGAGATTGACTTTGCCCGATACCACAATGTTTTCATTGAACATTTCTTTAAAAATGTGTTCAAAGAGATCCATGACATTGTCCGTTGTCGTAAAGTAACGCTGGATAATCTGCGGAATCTCCGTCCGAATCTTGTAGTGAATATCCAGAACGGTGTGACCGAGGAAACGTTCTTGAATCAAGGTCTTGAGGCGATTTAAATCTTCCTGCAAGAAGTTCCTTGGAATCAGAAATTGACTGGTAACCGTTCGGGACTCGTCTAGGGTAAATACTGCCAAGGCTGTATGTTGTCCCAAAACAACGATATCGAAGGCCGTCAACCGTTGCCTGCTCGGCTCAACATCCAGTGCTACTACCGTACAGCCACTCAGGTCCGTCAGTAGATTAGCAGCCTCTTGCAGAATATCCTCCAGTTTGAAGAATTCCTGATCAAAGGCTTTGACAATCTCGTATACCTCATTTTCAGCCAGTCGGTCAAAAGCCAGCGAGTGTTTCACATAGTACTGAAAACCAGCAATACTTGGCATCCGACCGCTTGAGGTATGAGCCTTCTCAAGCAAACCCTGCTTCTCTAAAGCCGCCATGTCATTACGAATGGTAGCACTACTAGAATTGATAGACTCTTGTAGCGCCTTGGATCCGACAGGTTCGTGCGTTTTGGTAAAGATGTCAATAATCAGATTTAAAATATCCTGCTGACGCTCTGTAACCATCTCATCACTCCTCTCTGTCCGATCGATTAGCACTCTATGTATCCAAGTGCTAACTCATGATTCTATTATACACCCTTAGAAGAGAATGTCAAGACAAAAACTCAAAAAATTAGCACTCTTTTACCAAGAGTGCTAAAAATCAGTCTGAAGACCTAGAATCTCACTTCTCATCTACTTGGTATTTCTTTTTAAGTCTGAAAAAACCATAGATTAGATAAGAAATTAAGCAAGCGTATAAAAAGAAAATAATAAAGAAAGACCGAGACAAGTTTTCTCGATACAAACTCATGCAAACAACAAGACCACCTGAAAAAGTGGCTATACAGGAACGAAGTCTAGACCGCATAACTTCCCATCTGAGACCCTTACTCATATAGACTTTCTCCTCTGAAAGGATATCAGAAGTTGGTTTACGAAGAATTGAACAAAAACCTGTTTCTATCAATTCCCAACCGCTATTTCTAAAATCTTGTAGTTCATGCTTATACTTTTTAAGAAATCTAGAATCATGGATACGGTAGATAACATCGTCCGATTGACATTGGTCAAAATAGAAAAAACCAAAACGGTTAGTTCTATATCTCCAACCTTTCAAGTGCATCTCATGTAAATATTCTTCTTCCTTGTCCGAATCAACTATTGTAAAAATCCGAAATTGTACTTTGCTATTCATTGTCTTACCTCCAAATCAGAAAACATACATGGTTTTATTTTTCAGATAATTCTTTCCACTTTTGAAACAAGCTCCAAAAAATATAAGAAATCTGAACCGCAAAAACAATCAATAAAACACAATCTATTATGACAATCAAAAACATTCCCCAACTGAAAGAACTAGCTCCACTGACAAACTTTGAGAAAACCGGTAGTAGAGCTAAAAATAGAATCAAAATAGGAAGCATCCGCCTCGTTAAAATCCGTTTGATCATAGCTAACTTCCCTGTAGCGTCATTATAGATTTCAAACTCAGTATCCGATTCAATTTCAGAATGTGCTTTTCTAAAATAGGAAAAACTATTAAAGTCTGTAATATGCTCCCAGCCACAGTCTTTAAATAGTTGTAAATAGGAGGCTCTCTCTGATTTTTTCATGGGATAAAAGTCCAACTGATAAGACACCTGCTCCGGTTGGCACTTTTCAAAAGTATACTTAACCGCAACTACTAAGTTAGAATAGCTTACTTTCCTAAGTTTCCAACCCTTAGCATGCATTTCCCCAAGGTATAAGGCCTCTCTATCATAATCTGCAATTGTAGATATCCGATATACAACCTTCTTTTCCATCATACTTCCTCCCGACTGTTTCTATAGAGCCGTTCAATACGTTTCAATTCAATCTCCAAAACCTTTCGTCCCAAATCTGTTATCTGATAGATTTTACGTTTTTCCTCTTCTCGGACAAAGAAAATCAAGCCATCCTTTTCCATCTTTGACAAGGTCCCATACATAGTTCCAGGACTAATCGAAACTTGCGAATCTGTCATCTCCTTGACCTTTTGTGTAATACCATATCCATGGTTCTCCTTCTGTAAACAAAACAAGATATAAAAACCCGTTTCAGTCATGGGAAGGTAAACACGCCTGATCTTATCTGTTAATTCCATTTAATCACACCTCCTATTTAGTTCGATACATCGCGATTCGTTATATAAACTATATCACAGCTCGATATAAAATGCAAGAAAAAGAGAGAACGATTTCTCGTTCTCTCTTCTTAGACTCAGGAATTAAGAAGTCATTTTGTTATTTCCTAAGAGTTGCTTAGTCTTTCTTGCGAAGGACAAAAACTGCTAGGCTTGCAAAGGCAAGGCCAATGATTGAAAGAAGACCAGATACTGCTGAGCCTGTGTTTGGTAACAAGTTCTGATTTTGACTACTTCTTTCTTCTGGTTGACTAGTATTTCCAGAATCTTTAATTGGGGCCGGAGTGAATTCCCAGGTGCCTACGAAGTGTGCGTCTGCTCCATTGATGGTTTCGGATGTCTTATCGTAGGACTTGAAGCTCCATGTACCTTCTGCTGTCTTAACTTCCGTTTGACTTGGTTGTGTTGGAGTTACTTGGTTGCCATCTTTCAAGTCTGTTTGGTCTGCTGGAAGCAAGGCTTTCACTTCTTGTGGAAGTTCTTTTCCTGGAGTTCCGCTGACAAACTCGTGAGTTGCCTTATGAGTCACTGTTGGCGCTAGAGTGAATTCCCAAGTACCGATAAAGTGGGCATCTGCTCCATTAATAGTTTCAGATGTCTTGTCATAGGACTTGAAGCTCCATGTGCCTTCTGCTGTCTTCACTTCCGTTTTACTTGGCTGAGTTGGAGTCGCTTGACTACCGTCTTTCAAGTCTGTTTGGTCTGCTGGAAG
>NZ_JAKUVW010000005.1:0-141431 GCF_026782085.1 Streptococcus oralis | reverse complement strand
ATTATACCTACTTTTTTACCTTTGTCAAGGACTTTTTTCCTCTTTACCGAAATTCTGAAAAGATTAGGGAAAGAGCCAGTTAAACTGACTCCTTCTATTTATCTTTCCAATTAGTCGCACGTTCCTCTCCCCACCAGTAAGGAATCAACTCGGCAACCTTAATTGTTTTTCTTGTTTCGTAGTCCATCATGAACTCTGCTTCTTTATTTTCAGCATTCAATTCTAAGAGAAATTCTCTGCAAGCGCCACAGGGCATACCTGATCCTTCGCCGTAAGGAGGTTTATCTCGAAAGGCGAGGATTTTCTTAACTTTAGTTTGTCCTGAAAATTGATACATATTGAAGAGAGCCGCTCGTTCTGCACAGAGATGAAAAACGCCACAAGTGCCCTCCATACAAAATCCTGTGAAGATCTGACCATCTTCTGCTTCTACTGCAGCAACAACATGGTTAGCATAAACAAAGTCAGAAACTTCATGGGGATTGAATAAGGTTCGTGCTTCTTCATACATTTTTTCCCATGTATCCATCGGAAGTCCTTTTTATTTAGAAATCTCTTTCAGCATGTTTTCAATATGCTGGATTGACTTTTCACGTCCGAGTAAGAAAATGGTGTCTGGTAATTCTGGTCCATGCATTTCACCTGAAACGGCAATACGAATCGGCATGAAGAGGTTTTTCCCTTTAATACCTGTTTCTTTTTGAACTGCTTTGATTTGTGGGAAGATGTTTTCTGTCACAAATTCTTCATCTGTCATTGCTTCTAGTTTCGCTTTGAAGGCTTCTAGAACAACCGGAACGGTTTCTCCTGCCATGACCTCGCGCTCAGCGTCTGTCAACTCTGGGAAATCTGAGAAGAAAAGATCTGTCAGTGGAACAATCTCGTCTAGTGATTTCATTTGTGGTTTGTATAGTTCCACCATTTTTTCAGACTTGTCAGTCAATCGTCCTGCTTCTTCAAGGAATGGTTTGGCCATTTCAAAGATAGTTGCCAAGTCAGCTCTCTTGATGTAGTCATTACTCATCCAGTCCAGTTTCTTCTGGTCGAAGGCTGCTGGAGACTTGCTAAGGCGGTTTTCATCAAAGAGTTTAATCAATTCCTCACGAGAGAAGATTTCGTCTTCCCCACCAGGGTTCCAGCCAAGAAGGGTAATAAAGTTAAAGACTGCTTCTGGAAGATAGCCTTTTTTACGGTAGTCTTCGATAAACTGAAGGGTGTTAGTGTCCCGTTTAGACAATTTTTTACCCGTTTCAGAGTTGATGATCAAAGTCATGTGACCGAACTCTGGCGCTTCCCAACCAAGAGCCTCATAAACCATGAGCTGTTTTGGGGTGTTGGCAATATGGTCATCACCGCGGATAACATGAGAAATCTGCATATCGTGGTCATCAATAACAACAGCAAAGTTGTAAGTTGGGTAGCCATCTTTCTTTTGAATCACCCAGTCACCACCGATGTTGCCACCTTCAAACTCGATATCACCTTTGACCATATCATGCCATTTGTAGATACCAGACTCATTAACAGCCAAACGGACAGTTGGGATAATACCAGCTGCTTCACGTTCTGCGATGTAGGCAGCTTTTTCTTCTTCGCTCATACCAAGATATTCATTGATGTAACGTGGTGTTTCGCCAGCTGCTTCTTGGCGTTCACGCTCAGCCGCCAACTCTTCTTCTGTGACGTAAGATTTGTAGGCTTTTCCTTCAGCTAGCAATTGGTCGATGTATTTTTGATAGAGTTCCAAACGCTCAGACTGGCGGTAGTTTGCATGAGTTTCTGGGCTCTCATCCCAATCCATACCCAACCAGCGAAGATTTTCAAGCTGTGAACGTTCTCCATCCTCAACATGGCGTTTACGGTCAGTATCTTCGATACGAATGATAAAAGTTCCACCATGATGGCGTGCGTAAAGGTAGTTAAACAATGCTGTACGGGCATTTCCGATGTGTAGTAGTCCTGTTGGACTTGGTGCGTAGCGTACGCGGATATCTTTTGACATAGTTTCTCCTATAAAGTCTCTAGGCGTCTGCCTTTTTGCTTTCTATATTATATCACAAGTCTCGCCTGAGTCCAATGTCTACGAATAAAGAGAGTAAAAAGAGTGGGCAAGCCACTCTTTTCTTCTATTATAGACGTGCGTTAAGCTCTTTGCTCAATTCTTCAAACCCTGGTTTTCCAAGAAGGGCAAACATGTTGCGTTTGTAGGCTTCAACACCTGGTTGGTCAAATGGGTTGATGGCATTCAAGTAACCTGAAAGGGCAATTGCCAATTCGAAGAAGTAGATAGTGTAACCAAGAGTGAAAGCGTCTTGCTCTGGAAGAGTCACGTACATGTTTGGCACATCACCGTCAGTGTGGGCAAGAAGAACACCGTCAGTTGCTTTTTTGTTTACAAAGTCAACGTCTTTTCCTTGAAGGTAACCAAGTCCATCAAGGTCTTCTTCCAAAGTAGGGATAATCACGTTCTTACGTGGTTTGTCAACACGGACAACTGTTTCAAACATGATACGAGTTCCTTCTTGGATAAATTGACCCAATGAGTGCAAGTCAGTTGAGAAGTTTGCTGAAGTTGGGTAGATACCTTTTTGGTCTTTCCCTTCTGTTCAAGCACCCCTTGTGGATGCATTTGCTGGAAATTCCCTTGCACTGACTGGCTAGTTTGATTGACTTGCCAATCAACCACTGCGTCATCTATTTTTTCTAATTTAGACCCAGAAGCCTGGACTTTTTGTCCAGGCTCTGAATCAATTTTTTAGACTTTTATTTTTCTAAATTGCTTGATTTGAAATTTTATTATGGTTAAGCAGTTTCAAAAATCTGAATGGTAGAATCTTTATCAATTACTACTGCTTGGTCTGCTGCGACATGGAGTGTACCAGGAAGACTCCCCTCTTTTGAACCATCAAAAGAAATCGTGATATGGCCCAGTCCAGTTAAATTTTTTTCTACTACATTTCCCACAGAACTAATTGAATATTCCTGATTATCTACCACCAGCTTGCCGCCTTCTAGTATTGAACCTAGCAGATTTTTGTTATCAATCTTAAAACAATACTCTGCTAAATCTTCCGGCGCTTCTTCTCCAAATAAAATGAGCATATTGGCATCTTGAATCATATTCTGAGCTTCAGGTCCCACTTGAATTACTTTAGCTTCAAAAATTTTCTTCATCTAATTCCTATTTATCCTTTCTCTAATTTGTCTTAAACTTATGCTTATAGATAAGTTTAACATAATAGTTGCTTTGTTTACGTGCATCTATCAAAGGTCTATTGATAAAGACCAATACTAGCTATCCAAGCTACTAGCACCCGCGGAACACCATTGAGAAAGCGTGAATAAAGCACAGAAGGGACACCAACCTCAACTGTTTCAGACTTGGCTTCAGATAGACCGAGTGCTACAGGAATGAAATCACAACCGTTTTGAGTGTTGATAGCAAATATAGCTGGCAGAGCCATTTGGGGCGGAATATTCCCTTTTCCGATTTCGACTCCAATTAAGGTTCCGATAATCTGACTGATAACAGCTCCGGGGCCTAACAAAGGAGATAGGAATGGCAAGGAACAGATAAAGCCAATCAAAATGAGTCCCCAGATGTTCCCCGCTAGGGGAACCATTAATTTTGCCAGCCAATTTCCAACACCTGAACCTTGAATAACCCCAATCAGCAAGGAAACAAAGGCCATGAAAGGAATGATTGTGTTGAGCATTGTTTGGATGGCTTCACGAGCTGCCTGGTTGAAAGTCGCAACGACCTTCCCAGCGCCCATCCCAATTCGTGCTACAATACTTGTTTCAGCTTTTTGCTCTGTAATTTTTTTACTAGTATCGTAAGTTGGCTTTTCAGTTACCACAGTTGTCGCTTTTTCGTCTTCATTAGCAGCAGAAATTTGATTAAGGCCAACTGCTGACACATAGATTTCCTCGGTTATATATTGAGCTAGAGGCCCACTTTTCCCTGTAGCAACAATATTTATTGTAGGGATTCCCTTTTTAGGATAAATACCACAGCGAAGAGTACCGCCACAATCCACGATTGCTAAAGCAATTTCCTCATCTGGGATAGAAGTTTTAAACCCATTAACAGCTTCCATACCGGTCAAATCAGCAATTTTATCTACAATATCTGGCTTTTCTCCGCCGCCAGTAATATAGATGAATTTATGCTTAGCTTCACTAGGTGTAATGACCAAAGGTCCTCCGAAACCGCCATTTCCTTTAACAACTTTTATACTCTTATATGACATAATTTCACTCTTTCTATAAATCAAATGTTTTACTCAAGGTAACACCTTGCTGTTTTGCTACATAAGCAGTTGTAAAATCGGTTACCCAACCACCTACAAAGTTCATGACAAGCCCAACAAGCATGTAACGAATGGCTAAGTCCATTTGACTTAAACCTAAAGTTTGAATTCCTGTCGCAATTCCCATCCATACAAATAATTCCCCAGGATTGATATGTGGAAATACACCATTTGAAGTATGGCAAAACTGCATCTGAGCTGCTACAAAACTAGGTTTATAATATTCTGGTAAGAAACGTCCCATACTGATTGCCATCGGATTTCCCAGCATAAAAGCTGAAATGAAAGGTAAAATCATATACCGGCTAACAGGATTTTTGGCAGAAATCTTAGCCAAGGAATTGACCTTCTCTTCTCCCAAGAAAGCGATAAGGGTATTCATTGCAATCAATAGCATCAAGACAAGAGGTACAATATTTGTCATCCAGCTAATAAAGGTTTCTCCACCTAATTGGAAGAGTTTCATAAAACTCTCTGCAAATTCTGTAATGTGATTCATAAGGAACTCCTTTTCTTATTTTTTTTAAATAACTGTTTAATAGATAATTGTAAGTAATTCGTATAAAAGCCGAATCCCAGAAAAGAATCAGAAGAACTTGTCTCTTTCTCAATACCTGCCTCATGCCAAAGATAGACTTTTCTAGCATCTTCTATGACTGATTGCATCAACTTATTTTCTTTTCTCACAAGAGGATTATACTTGTCAAAATAATGGATGTCTTCTCCGACATAATCATCCATATTTTGAAAACGCGCTAAGATTGTTACTCCTTGCATTTTGCTAGCTTTAAGAACCCGACCGTTTTCATCAACCGCGAACATGACAATCGTACCGGATTTTATTCTTCCGGACTTCCTGCCAATCGCTACGCGCCCCAGTTTTCGGAGCATCGTATAGGTCTTATTGAAGTCTTTGAGTTGCTGCCAGCCGAGGAACATTTGAAATATATAAGCTGCCATGACAAACACAGCGAAAATTATTAGCGAATTCATTAAAATACTCCTTTGCTCTTAGAAAATGATAGAAACTCTGTCTCTGTTTCTACAGCCCTCAATGCTTCTTTTAGAGAAGGCTCTCCTGCAATTCGAAAAATATCGTCATACAATTCCAGCAATTCACTTTCCATTTTTCTTTCAATTTCTGAGGGTATGGCGACTAGAAAGATAAATTCAATCCATTCATCTCCTTTTTGATAAGGCTCTTCTAGTTTTCCGAACATTAAAATAGTCTTTGCATAACCCTGGTTAATTGTATGGGGGAAGGCAATTCCTCCACCAAAAATGGTTGATTGCTTTTTCTCCCTATCAATTATCCGATTTCTAAAACCTTCATCAATCATCTGAAGTTTCTCTAACTCTGCAACCATATTTAGCAAGTATTGCTGATAGGTTTTTTGGGGGCTCAACCGAAGAAAACGTAAGCTGACTGTTTCTAGATTTTTTTGATGAAAAGCATTGGCCCTCTGCCATTCTTCCTGCAGCCATTGATCATCAAAAAGATGATTAACTTGAATGACTGGAGATTTAGAATCTTTATATTTTAGAGGAACTGTCGTAAAAATCGCGAAATAGTCCTGATTCAAATCCACATTAAAATCCTCTTCAGAATACTGAGTAATGTCTACATCATTTCCAAGGACTCGTCTGAGTTGCTGAATAATCATCGTAGCAGTTCCTCTTCCTGTTGTGCAAACTACAGCTATCTGCTTGCGAGAACCCTTTACAGCAGAATTTTGCTTTCTTAAAATCATTTCAAAATACAAAGCCAGATATCCGATTTCAGATAATTCCAATTCAGAACCAAAAATTGCAGATAGTTCTTCTCCAGCTATTTTTGCCATTTCAAAAGCAAAAGGATATTGAAGTTTGAACCTCGCCATGAAATATATCATTAGCTTGCACATGGAAAATCAGTCGATTGATTAAGGGGCCTAGATGAGATTTGATTTCTTCAAATAATTCTTCATCATCAAAGTGAACCAACATTGTTTCTTTGACTTTCTTGACAATCCCTTGAAAAATCTTTGCAAGCTGTTCAGATTGATAAGATGTCTTGCTTAAAGTGTCAATAAAACGGACATTAAACGGAAAACACAAAAAGTCTATCTCAAACTGACTGAGGGAAATCTTATAAGTCATTTCAATATGATAGATTAATTTCTCAGCTAAAGGTGTCTCTGTTAAATCATTCCTATAGTAAGGAATAGGACAATTCAACACTCTAGATGTATGAATACGCTCCACCATAATTGAAATGGTCTTTCGAAGGAGTTCCTGTGTTTCTTTAGGGATTTTATAGTCCTGGACTAGCGTCTCCAGAAAAGAAGATGTTGCCTCAGTGAGTGTCCTTCCTTCAAAGTAAGGAGCCACTTGGTGAATATAGAGCAAGCGCAAATTCAGCTCGCTCCCCAAGACCTCCAGCCCACGGTTGGGCTTTCCTGAAATAGTGATAGAGTAACTCTCTGCCAAAGATTTTACTTGTTTTAAATCCTTATTAAGGGTACTTCTACTAACACCTACTTCCTCAGCCAAGTCGTCAATAAGAAGAGGGGAGGTTGACTCAATTAAACGTTTTAGCAAATAGGCAATTCTTTTACTGGAAGAATTGAAGTCACTCTCCTGTTTTAAACTACCAGATAAAATCCTTTCCAACTCTGTATAGTCATACACTTCTAACATTAACTGATCATCTTGTGCGATAATCTGGATATTAGGAGCCAAAACATCATTTAATTGTTGGATACTCTTTTGCAAGGTTTGCAAGCTAATATCCAGTTCTGAGCGCATATCTACCAAGGAATAAGTTGGCTGCGAGACCATTTTATCTAAAATATTATACCACCGATTTACTAAGGTCAACTCTCTTCCCTACCTTCATTGTTTTAACCGCGAGTTTTACCTCCGGCAATATTTGTAGTGACACCTGTTATATAGCTAGAACGGTCTGAAATATAGAACGCTACAAGATCAGCTACTTCCCGTAGTTTCCCACTCCGTCCCAATGGAGTCGTTGAAGTTGAAGCATAACCAGCTCGAATATCTTCTACCGTCTTTCCACGGGTATAAGCAAGAGCTTCCTCGTAAGAAAGAGTTCGAAGACCCGTAGCTTCCATAATTCCTGGAGCAATTCCAACCACACGTACACCATGCTTACCCAGCTCTTTCGCCCATGAACGAGTGTAACTATAGACTGCTGCTTTTGTTGCAGCATAGGCACTTTGTCCTTCAGAACCTTCCAAGCCTGCTTCTGAAGCCATGTTCACAATTACACCTTTTCCATTTTTCACTAAAATACGTCCTACTGCCTGACTAACCAAATACAAACCTTTTTGATTAATCATTGTTACTTTTTCAAACGTTTCATCGTCTAACTCGTAAGGACCTTTAGGATTTTCTGCATCAATTAATAATCTGGGAACATTAATCCCTGCATTATTGACTACCGCATCAATATTGCCAAATCTTTCAACTATTTTGGCAACACCCTCTTCTACTTCAGAGCGAGAAGTTACATCAACTTTTACAAATAATAGATTCGGGTGACGCAAATCGTTGTCGCTAAGATCAAAATTCGCTACATTGACTCCTAATTCCAGCAATTCTTCAACGATTGCCTTACCGATCCCAGATGACGCGCCAGTCACAAGAACTGTTTTGCCTTTTATGTTTAACCAATCATTCATTTTGATACCTCTCAAATTTTATTTACAAGGCAATTATACAGCGCTTTCATAAAAGAATTAAGACACTCTTTTTTACACTTTTAAAAAAAATAATAAACTAATTAAGAGGCTTGTACTAAAAATCCACAAGAAATGAACTTGTGGATCTTTTTATATTCTAAATGAACTCAAAGCATATGAGAATCAAAGGCGTGCATTCAACTCAGCACCCAGCTCTTCAAAGCCTGGTTTCCCAAGAAGAGCAAACATGTTTTTCTTATAAGCTTCAACTCCAGGCTGGTCAAATGGATTGATACCATTCAGGTAGCCAGAAAGAGCAATAGCCAACTCAAAGAAGTAAATAGTGTAGCCCAAAGTGAACTCATCTTGCTCAGGCAGTGTCACAAACATATTTGGAACTCCACCATCAGTGTGTGCTAACAGCACTCCATCTGTAGCTTTTTTATTGACAAAGTCAACATCTTTTCCTTGCAAGTAGCCAAGACCGTCCAAGTCTTCTGCCAATTCAGGAATCAGCACATTTTTGCGAGGTTTATCTACACGGATAACTGTTTCAAAGAGGATACGGGTACCTTCCTGGATAAATTGTCCCAGAGAGTGCAAGTCTGTTGAGAAGTTAGCTGAAGTTGGATAAATCCCTTTTTGGTCTTTCCCTTCTGACTCACCAGCCAGTTGCTTCCACCACTCAGAGAAGTATTGCAGAGATGGTTCATAGTTAGCTAGAACTTCTGTCAGATAACCTTTACGGTACAAGATATTGCGTACAACTGCATATTGATATGCTTCATTTTCAGCCAACTTATCAGAAGCATAAGCCTTGCGAGCAGCATTTGCTCCTTCCATTAACTTGCTGATATCAGCTCCTGCAGCTGCGATTGGCAAGAGCCCCACTGCTGTCAATACTGTAAAACGACCACCTACACTATCAGGCACTACAAAAGTATCCCAGCCATTAGCATCTGCTTCAACCTTAACTGCACCTTTAGCGCGGTCTGTAGTTGCGTAGATACGTTGGTTAGCTTCTTCTTGACCGTACTTCTTAACCAAGAGTTCTTTGAAGACACGGAAAGCAATAGCCGGTTCAGTTGTTGTACCTGATTTAGAAATCACGTTTACTGAGAAATCTTTGTCTGATACATAGTCTACCAAATCAGCCAAATAGCTTGAAGAGATAGAGTTTCCAGCATAGAGGATCTGAGGTGCCTTGCGTTCTTCCTTTCTTTGCAAGTTTACAAATGAATTATTCAAGAAATCAATAGCTGCACGAGCTCCTAAATAGGAACCACCAATACCGATTACGATCAATACCTCACTATCAGATTGGATTTTAGCAGCAGCCTTTTGAATACGAGCAAATTCATCTTTGTCATATTCTTCAGGTAAGTTCAACCAGCCAGTCATTTCTGCCCCAGGACCTGTACCATTTCTCAGAGCAGAATCTGCTGCAGTCACTTGAGGCTGCATATAATCTAGTTCATGTGGTGCAACAAATTTATCTAATACTTTTGAATAATCAAATTTAATATGTGACATAATATTCCTCCAAAATTTCTTCTCTTCTATCATAACCCTTACCTTAGATTTTTTCAAGTTTTTATACTGAATTTTTCCAAATTTTATCATAATTTAAACATTTGCGTAAAAAATGTTACAATATTAAAATTTGAACGAAATAAGACAAAAAAACGACTAGGTTTCCAGTCGTTACAATTCATTCAATAAATACTCAAATAATTCTAAGTTGCCATCCTCTTTATTGACCAAAAATTCTGGATGCCACTGCAAACCAATGATACGATGCTCGTCGATAGACTCAATCGCTTCGATGGTCTGGTCTCGAGGATCCACCGCTGTCACACGGAAATTAGGCGCCAGATCTTTAATACTTTGACGATGGACTGAGTTGACCTGACTTTCTTTGCCAAACAACTTAGCCACCACGCTTCCTTCCACTGTCTCAATAGAATGAGATGTTCCAAAAGGCAAGCCTTGCCAGTGACCCTCAATTTCTTGGTGGAGGGTGCCGCCAAAAGCAACATTGACCAGCTGAACCCCACGACAGATTGCCATAATTGGCTTATTCTGATGGAGTGCTTCTCTTAAGAGTGCCAATTCAAATTCATCACGAGCAAGGTTGTAATCATCGCTCTCGATGGTTTTTTTCTCTCCATAAAACTGAGGATGGACATTTTGCCCACCTGTCAAGATCAGTTTGTCAATCATTTCCACATAATCGCGAACAACGGACTCATCACCAACAGGAATCACTAAAGGGAGACCGCCGACCTGACGAATGCTCTCTGCAAATTTACAGGATACAGATGAGTGGATGTTTTTCCCTTCTGCATCTACAGGACATAGATTCGCAGCAACTCCTACAACCGTTCTAGCCATGATGTGTCTCCTTTCGATTTTCTTGCGACAGTCTTATCTTATCACTCCAACCCTTTCCTGTCTAATATGTTTTTTTAAAGACCGTGATAAGTATTTTTTATGGATAAGAAAAAGCTGCCCAACGAGGACAACTTCTTTTTTATTCGAAGACAAATTGATTGTGATACAGTTCTGAGTAGAAGCCACCAAGCTTGAGCAACTCGTGATGATTTCCACGTTCAATGACCTCCCCATCTTTGAGGACAATAATCTGATCGGCATTGAGGATGGTCTTGAGACGATGGGCAATGACAAAACTGGTTCGACCTGCTACAACTGCCTCCATGGCATGTTGAATCTTGCTTTCTGTTACGGTATCCACATTGGAAGTCGCTTCATCTAAGATTAGGACTTGGGGATCTGTCATCAAGGTCCGGGCGATGGAAATCAATTGTTTCTGACCAGTTGAGAAGATGTTTTGCTCATCATCAATAAGGGTATCATACTTGTCAGGCAAGCTTTCAATGTAGTCATGAATATGAGTTGCCTTGGCAGCTGCTTCGACCATTTCCTGACTGGCATCTGGCACACCAAAGCGGATATTGTCCCGGATCGTTCCACTAAACAAGACCGAATCCTGCAAGACAATACCGACCTTACTCCGCAGGCTGTCCAAGTCGTAGTCACGAATGTCTTTGCCATCAAAGCAAATGCTGCCTGCATCCACATCGTAGAAACGATTGATGAGGTTCATGATGGTCGTTTTCCCTGAGCCAGTCGGACCGACAACTGCTATCATCTGCCCCTTAGGAGCTGAAATGCTAACATCTTTTAAAATCGGCTTGTCTGGCACATAAGAGAAATCAATGTGACTGATTTCAACGCCTTCTCGCAATTCCGTAAAGGCAGGGGCATTTTGCGGACGAATCTCTTCTTCTGCATCGAACATTTCTTGGATACGATCCGCCCCAGTAAAGGCCAACTGGAGGCTCCCCCAACTCGCAGCCACCTGGATAATCGGCTGGTAGTACTGCTGAGAAAATTGGGTAAACATGACAATCAAACCTAGGGCTGTTGTTGTTTCGATACTTGGATCGTTCAGCAGGACCGCAGAACCAGCAAAAATGACGATGGCCGTATTGACCAAGCTCATCCCATTCATAACTGGAAAGAGGATACCTGAGAACATTCTCCCTTTAAAAGTTGCCTTGCGCACGCGCTCATTTTGCTCCACAAAGCCTGCTACGATATCATCTTGAATTCCTTGTACGATAACAGCTTTCTGTCCAGAAATACTCTCGTCCATGTAGGCGTTTAGTTTCCCAACCTCTTTTTGCTGGAGATTAGTGTACTTGCGGGCCATTTTCACGATGAAGACCAACATGAGAAAGGCCACTGGAGTACTGGCTACTGTTATCAGGGCTAGCGTCACATTTCTTGAAAACATGACAAAAATCAAACCGATGTAAAGAGCAATATTGCTCATGACCTGAACTAGGCTTTCATTGAAGGCTTGAAGGATGTTATCCAAGTCACTCGTAAAGCGAGAGAGGATGTCACCATCCTGATGGCGGTCAAAGAAAGAAACCGTTAAACGAGAAAGTTTGCCAAAGAGGCCCTTACGCATCTCATTTGTTGACTCAGCAATCACACGGGTCATCAAGGTCATGTAAATCAAACTGGATACCACTAAGGCGAGGACAACCAGAGCTAGATTCAGCATCAGAGCTGATAAACTCTGCCAGGCTAGTTCGGAAGTTCCATTTTGATAAGCCAGAACTAGGTTAGCGAGTTCCGTCACTGCTTGACCTGAAAAAACTGGAAAGAGGGCTTGGGCAATCGTCGCAACTGCAACCATCAGAACCACAATGACAAAGGAGAACTTGTAAACTTTAAAATAATTCCAGAAAAATCGAACAGTTTTCATTTTATTCCTCCTTTCCCTTTTGTGTTTCGTAGATTTCGCGGTAGACGGCATTGTTAGCTACCAAGTCTGCATGCCTTCCTTCTCCAATCAAGCGTCCTTGGTCCAAGACCAAAATCTTGTCCGCATGGACGACTGAACTGATCTTTTGAGCGATGATAATGGTTGTTGTCCCTTTCAGGTCTTTGTTTAAAGCTTCCTGCACGAGTCTCTCTGACTTGGCATCCAAGGCCGAAGTCGAATCGTCAAAAATCAGGATACGGGGATTGCTGACAATCCCACGGGCAATGGACATCCGTTGTTTTTGTCCACCAGAAAAATTGGTGCCTCGTTCTTCGACCTGACTCTCAAATTTGTTTTCCATGCGTCCGATAAATTCGCTGGCTTGGGCAATCCGTGCTGCACGTTCCATTTCTGACACGCTGGCATTGCCTTTCCCTTGACGAAGATTATCTGCAATGGTCCCGCTAAAGAGAATAGCACGTTGCAAGACGATGGAAACTGTTTTACGCAAGGTTCCCTCGCTGACGTCTCGAATATCCTTGCCACCAATCTTGATAGATCCCTCCTGTGGATCAAAAAGTCGTGGAATTAACTGAGCTAGAGTGGACTTCCCTGCTCCAGTCGCCCCAACCACACCGACCATCTGACCAGGCGCAATTTCAAAGGTTACATTCTTCAGCATAGGCTCATCATCATTGGGATAGGTGAAGGTTACATTTTCAAAAGAGAGACTTCCTTCTAACTCTTCATCTGGGAGATCTTTAAAGGTCATCGCTGGCTCGGTATCTAGAATTTCGCGGATACGACGCAAGGAAATCATGGCACGACTGACAGAATTCCCTAAAAATCCAACCATGATGATGGTAAAGATAATCTGGCTGAGATAGTTGATAAAGGAAGCAATCGAGCCCACTACAGACGGATCTGACTGAGCCATTCCAGCCACCAACCAGATAGAGAGGAAGACCGCTCCATAGCCGACTAGCATCATAACGGGTTCTATAACTGAGAAGGCATAACCGATATAAAGATTTTGGCCGAGAAGTTCATCAGAAACATCGGTAAATTTGTCAAATTGTGCTTTTTCTTGTACAAAGGATTTGACCACGCGCACACCACGTAAATTTTCTTTGGCGATAGCATTAATCCGTTCAAGAAGGGTTTGAAACTTAGCAAATCGTGGCCCCATCATCCCCATCATGATAGCAGTTAGTGCAAAGATCAAGAGCACCATGAGAACAATCACCCACCAAAGTGATGGAAGAGTGTGAACCGCCAAAATAAAGGAACCGATAAAGAGAAGAGGGAGACGGAAAAGAATTTGAAAAGCCATCATCACCACGTTCTGAATTTGGTTGATATCATTGGTCATACGGACGACAAGGTTACCCGCATTGAATTGCTCGATATTAGCATAAGAAAAAGTCTGGATCTTGCGAAAAGCGTCTTCACGAAGGTCCGAAGACACTCCTTGGGCAATATAGGCTGCAAGTGTCACATTGACCCCTCCTGCCACCAGACCGACTAGGGCTACTCCTATCAGCCATGCACCAATACTATAAATAGCCTCATGTTGACCAGCCAACAATGCCTCTAACACCTCTTGCAAATAGCGCGGTTGCAAGAGCGAGCTCGCAACCATCAAGCCTGTCATCATCAGAGATGCCAAGGCCTGCCATTTATAGGTTTTTATTTTTTTAATGAGCATAATTCCTCCTAATAAAATAGATAAAGGGAGCGACATCCTGCGTCAGCTCCTTCTCATTCGTTCATATTGATGTTATTCTAGCAAAAAAGAGAACTCTTGTCAAAAAAGTCTACTTATTATAAAATAATACGCTTTCACCCACAGCAGATGCATGAAAAGGCTTTTTATGGTAAAATGAAAGGAAGAACTCTTACAAGGAGGAAAAGATGAAGAAACAAACCATCGCTGTCTTGGGTCCTGGTTCTTGGGGAACTGCCCTTTCGCAGGTCCTAAACGACAATGGACACGAAGTTCGCATTTGGGGAAATGTCCCTGAACAAATCGATGAAATTAATAACCAGCATACAAACAAACGCTATTTCAAAGATATCCTACTCGACGAAAAAATCAAAGCCTATCATGATTTAGAAGAAACACTAAAGGATGTGGATGCTGTTTTATTTGTGGTCCCAACAAAAGTAACAAGACTGGTTGCCCAACAAGTAGCAAAGGTGCTCGATCACAAGGTTGTCATCATGCATGCCTCCAAAGGCTTGGAACCAGATAGCCACAAACGCCTCTCAACCATTCTTGAAGAGGAAATTCCAGCTGACCTCCGTAGTGAAGTCGTTGTTGTTTCAGGACCTAGCCATGCTGAGGAAACGATTGTACGGGATATTACCTTGATCACTGCAGCCTCTAAAGATCTTGAAACTGCTCAGTACGTCCAAAATCTCTTTAGCAATCACTACTTCCGTCTCTATACTAATACGGATGTTATCGGAGTTGAAACCGCTGGTGCTCTCAAAAACATCATTGCAGTTGGTGCTGGGGCACTACATGGTCTAGGGTTTGGCGACAATGCCAAGGCGGCTATCATTGCCCGTGGCTTAGCTGAAATCACCCGTCTAGGGGTCGCTCTTGGAGCTAATCCTCTGACTTATAGCGGCCTTTCTGGAGTTGGAGATTTGATTGTAACGGGGACATCTGTCCACTCTCGTAACTGGAGGGCCGGTGATGCTCTCGGTCGTGGAGAATCCCTCGCAGACATCGAAGCAAACATGGGTATGGTCATCGAAGGCATTTCAACAACTCGAGCAGCTTACGAGCTGGCTCAGGAATTGGATGTCTACATGCCAATCACACAGGCTATTTACCGAGTTATCTACGAAGGTGTCAATATCAAAGAAGCAATCACTGACATCATGAGCAATGAATTTAAAGCAGAAAACGAATGGTCATAGACCTTTATAGAAAGGAACATCATGAAACAAAAAGTCAGAAAAGCAGTCATCCCAGCCGCTGGATTGGGAACTCGCTTCCTCCCAGCAACTAAGGCCTTGGCCAAGGAAATGTTGCCAATCGTAGACAAGCCCACTATCCAGTTTATCGTTGAAGAAGCTCTCAAATCTGGTATCGAAGATATCTTGGTTGTTACAGGTAAGTCAAAACGTTCTATCGAGGACCACTTCGATTCAAACTTCGAATTGGAATACAACCTCAAAGAAAAAGGGAAAACAGATCTTCTGAAGCTAGTTGATGAAACAACTGGCATGCGCCTGCATTTTATCCGTCAAACACATCCACGTGGTCTCGGAGATGCTGTCTTGCAAGCCAAAGCTTTCGTTGGAAATGAACCTTTTGTCGTTATGCTTGGTGATGACTTGATGGATATCACCAACGAAAAGGCTGTTCCACTTACCAAACAACTCATGGATGACTACGAGCGTACACACGCGTCCACTATCGCTGTTATGCTAGTCCCTCATGACGAAGTATCTGCTTATGGGGTTATTGCTCCGCAAGGAGAAGGGAAAGACGGTCTTTACAGCGTTGAAACCTTCGTTGAAAAACCTGCGCCAGAGGATGCTCCTAGCGACCTTGCTATCATCGGACGCTACCTCCTCACACCTGAAATTTTCCAAATCCTTGAAAACCAAGCTCCAGGTGCAGGAAATGAAATTCAGCTGACAGATGCAATCGATACCCTCAATAAAACACAACGTGTATTTGCTCGTGAGTTCAAAGGGGCTCGTTACGATGTCGGAGACAAGTTTGGCTTTATGAAAACTTCCATCGACTACGCTCTCAAACACCCACAAGTCAAAGACGACTTGAAAGACTACCTCATCCAACTCGGAAAAGAGTTAGCTGAGGGGGAATAGAAGAAAAACAAAGCTCTTAAATAAGGGCTTTGTTTTTTTGTTGAAGCTTGCAATAAAAAAGCCATCTTTGCAGATGACTTATTAGCAATCGAATCGGTGCTCGCTTTTAACTATTCCATCCCTACACATAGCTCATTCCCTTATAGCATAGGAAAATAGCTAGTGCGATAAAAAGTACAGTTGCTCCGATTCGCTGGCTAGTACTGTACATCCTTCTCTCCCATTTGACTGGGAAGATGACTGCTAGAAAGGCACCGCCTACTGCCCCACCAATATGCCCAGCTAGGCTGATTCCTGGAATTAGAACACTTCCAATGATATTTATCACGAAAAGCGTCAGGTAGGATTGCCCCAACTGCTGAATATAGGGGTTGCGAGTTGCGTAACGCAAGACGATAATCGCAGCAAATAGCCCGTATAGGGAAGTGGATGCCCCAGCAGCGACAACTTTCGGTGTGAAAGCAAACACAAAGAGATTACCCATCATTCCAGATAAGAGATAGAGAAAGAAGAACTGCTTAGAACCGAAAATCTCCTCCACCTGTCGTCCAAGAAAGTAGAGCGAAATCATATTGACAATGAAATGCTCCCATCCAATATGCACAAATATAGCCGAAAAAAGGCGCCATATCTGCTCAGGGAACAGGCGAATGATCGGTCCATACATGGCTCCAAACTGAAGCAGGGTATCTGCTCGTTCAAAATTTAAACCTGTAAGAACCAACATCAAGAGAAAGACCAATGCTGTTACTAGGAGGAAGAAGCTAGTCACAGGATAACGTTTATCAAAGATTTCCTTCATCTATTAGCACCTCCTGGACGGGAATATCATGGTTTTCCGAGTTAAACTCCTGAACTTGACAAGGATAGATTGTACTCATGGTATGCCCAGCAAAATGTTCTAGATAGCGGTCGTAGTATCCTCCACCATATCCAATCCGATAGCCCTCTGTTGTAAAAGCCAAGCCCGGAACATGAATTAAATCAATCTGAGACGGTTCCACCACTTCCAAGTCTCCTTGCGGTTCCAGTAAACCAAAGGAAGTTTTTGCCAACTGCTGCGGATGATAGACCACAAACTCCATGCGCCCCTTGGGATAGGTTTTGGGTATCAAAACCTTCTTGCCGTCCTTCAGCGCCTGCTCAATCAGTTCCTGCGTTTGAAATTCATGAGGGAAGGAGAGATAGGTTGCGATGGTCTTGGCTTCTTGGTAAAAGGGATGTTGTAAGAAACGCTCAGTTAAAACTTGGTCCATAGCCTGTTTTTGTTCCTGAGATAGAGCCTTCATTTCTTGCAAAATTTTCTTGCGTAGTTCTGCTTTCATAGACAATTCCTCTACTCTGCTGCCTTCTTTTTTAAGAAACTAGAGACTGCATCTACCCCAATGGCTATGGCTTCTTCCTTAGGACTCATCTGAGGGTGATGAAGAGCGTAGGGACTATCGATACCTAGCCAGAACATAACGCCATCTACCTTCGAAAGGAGATAACCAAAGTCCTCACCAGTCATAGCAGGCTCGATATCAATCAACTTGATTCCGTCTTTCTCTTCAAAAAAGTCCATCAGTTCACGCGCCAAGGCTGGATTGTTCTCAACAGGTAGGTAGCCTCCTTGCTTGAGTTCTACTTCGACTTCCATATCAAAGGCTGCTGCAACCCCTTCTGCGACTGTCTTGACTCTTTTTTGTACCAAGAGGCTCATGTCCTGAGTCAAGGCGCGAATGGTTCCGTGTAAAAATGCTGTGTCTGTAATGACATTGTTGGTTGTTCCAGCTTGAAAAACGCCAAAGGTCACCACCGCTCCATCGATGGGATTAACATTGCGGCTGACAACTGACTGTACTTGGGTTACAAAGTAACTAGCAGCCACCAAGGCGTCATTGGCTTCATGCGGAAAAGCTGCGTGTCCTCCTTTTCCTTTGAAACGAACCTTCACCTCACAAGTCCCTGCAAAGAGTGTATGAGTGTTGGTCGCAATCTGTCCGACCTTCAGATCCGGACGAACATGGAGACCATAAAATTGGTCTGGCAACCAATTTCCAAAAGCACCATCCTCATACATGAGCATCCCACCAGCTTCATTTTCTTCAGCAGGCTGAAATAGGAAGAGCAAATTATTCTTGGGTTGTTCCTCCAGGGCGCGCTCGAGACAGCCTAAGGCAATGGTCATATGAAAATCATGGCCACAAGCATGCATGCGACCTTGGTGCTGAGAGGCAAAAGATAGACCTGTTTGTTCGACGATAGGCAGGCCATCAATGTCTGTTCGCCAACCAATGGTGCGTTCCGGCTGACTTCCCTGCAAATAAACCAGAATACCTGTCCGCCAAGTACGAATTTGAACAAAATCCTTGCCCGTAGTCAATTTTTCAATCACATCCAGCAAATAAGCCTGAGTCTTGAATTCCTCCAAGCCAATCTCTGGAATCTGGTGTAAATCTCGTCTAGTCTGAATCAAATCTAACATCTATAGATCCTCCTTTTGATAGAAGAAAGAGGCTGGAAAAAGGGTTCCGCCTCTTTTTTACTTTTACAATTACAAGGTACGAAGCGCATCCTCTAGCGCTGTTTTTTGTTGGGTTTGGGCATCAATTTCTTTGATGATACGAGCCGGAACACCTGCTACTACCACATTTTCTGGAACATCTTGGGTAACGATAGCTCCTGCTGCAACAACTGAACCACTGCCGATTTGAACTCCTTCGATAACCACTGCATTGGCACCGATAAGAACATTGTCTCCGACACGGACTGGATCTGCGCTAGCTGGCTCAATCACACCCGCCAAAACTGCACCTGCACCAACGTGGCTGTTTTTTCCAACGATAGCACGGCCTCCAAGGATGGCACCCATGTCAATCATGGTTCCAGCACCAATTTCAGCACCGATATTGATAACAGCTCCCATCATGATAACAGCATTGTCACCAATTTCAACCTGGTCACGGATAATAGCACCTGGCTCGATACGAGCGTTGATTGCACGTTTATCTAGCAAAGGAACTGCAGAATTACGAGCATCTTGCTCGACAACGTAATCTTGATTTTCTACCAAACCTTCAAGAAGCGGAGCGACATCCTTCCAGTCTCCGAATAAAACATTTCCTAGTTTGACAACAGAGCTAGGCACAGCAGATGCGAGTTGCCCCTCAAAGGTTACTTTGACACTGGTTTTCTTTTCCGCATTGGCGATAAATTGGATAATTTCTTGAGCGTTCATTTTTGTAGCAGTCATAGGCGCCTCCTGGTTCGTTATAATGATACCTATTCTACCAAAAAAGGCTTCAAATTTGAAGCCTCAACTATCAAATAAGCATCTTTACTGGGCTTGTTTTGCTTCTTCTACAGATAAAAAAATCATCGGAACGATAATCAACACCATAGCCAAGGCCAAAAAACCATCCATGACCAATCCCAGAAAAAGAACACTTAATAAAGCTGAAGAAAGCGGTTCGCTAGCACTCACAACCGATACAACCAGCGGGGAAACGAGTGACACAGCCTTCATAGATAGGAAGAAGGCAAAAGCAGTACCAAACACGGCAATCGTCAGACAAATCAGCACACTTACCAGATCCACTTGAAAACTTATCCGATAAATAGGGTAGAGGAAATTACTAAAGAGACCTGCCAGAATCATCCCCCAACCAACAGTCGGAACAAATCCGTAGCGCCGTGCAAAGCGTTGGGGAAGGATAACATTAAACATGACCCCTACTGCACTGAGCAAACCTGTCACTAGAGCCAAAGGTGTCATGGATAACTGGGACAAATCCCCTTTTGTAGCCATCAAAAAAACACCTAGCATGGCAATCAAAACATAGAACACAGCTGTAATCGAAGCCTTCTTCTGGTAAATGATTCGATTGTAAAACAGGATAAAAACTGGGCTGATAAATTGCAAAATGGTCGCCGTCGTTGCATTGGAATACTCAACGCAGAGATAGAAGAAAAACTGCACAGAAAAAATACCTAGAATAGCATAGGCTAAAAAAGGTAGATAATTTTTCTTATCACGCCAGATGTCCAACAAGTGGCTACGCAACTGAAAGGCAGATAGACCTAAAACCAAACTCCCCGCCACTAATAAACGCATAGAAGTAATCCATCCAGAAGACACTGGATAATGAGTGAAAAAATACTCTCCTAAAATCCCACAAATCCCCCAGATTAGGCCTGAGAGTAGCGAATATACTGTTCCCTTAACAATCTTTTTCTGATAATGATTCATATTATTATTGTAACACGAAACCAACAAAGAAAAAAGTAGCAACAAGGAGAAATTACTAACCTTGCTACTACTCTTTTTTAACGATTAAATAGACGTGAACGTCCTGAAGAACCACTTTGAGTATTTCCACTTGAACTTGAACTTCCAGAGCTACTGCTTGAACTTGAGCTTGGAGGAGTCACTGCTGGAATGCTTCCTAGAATATTCTTCCATGCGTTCAGATAATCTGCATCGCTTCCTCCAATAGCAAAGCGATAGGTGGTCACTGGGGCACCTTCTTTAGTCGCCCAGTAGCTCGTTACTGTTGATCCAGAAACTTCTATTTCTTTCCCATTGATGGAAACCTTGCCTGGTTTTTGCCCTGTAGATCGGAGAACTTGTGACTTGGTCACACTTGGATCCAGATTAAAGCGCTCATTTCCCCATATTCCAGGTTCAGCTTGTTGGATAGCATTGACCAAGTGGGCCATATAGTTGGCATTGCGGTAGTGGCCTGCTCCTTTGGCTAGTGGTCGGTTGTCATCGTGACCTAACCAGCCACCCAAAGTCAAGCGAGGTGTAGAAAGCATGAGCCACATATTTTCATCTTCATTGGTCGTACCAGTTTTTCCGATCCAGTCAGCACGAGCTAGGGATGGATTGATAGTCGTCAAATCCGTCTGGAAACTTGAAGTAATCCGAGATGAAATGACATCTCGAAGGAGACTTTGCATGATGGTTGCTGTCGCTTTTGAATAAACTTGGACAGGCTCATCCTTGTGCTCGTATACCAGTCGGCCATCCGTTGACTCGATCTTCGCGATCATATGTTTCTTATGGTAAACTCCATTGTTGGCCAGAGTTTGATACCCGTTGGTATGCTGGGCAACTGTAACGTCAATCCCTCCACCCATCGGTAAACTTTCAATCCCATATTCTGGGATTTCGTAACCCATTTTTTCCATATAGCCTTTGACATCAACACCCTTCTCTCGAAGCGTACGATAAGTCCAGTAGGCCGGGATATTCCATGAGTAGTTAAGGGCTTCTCCCAATGTCATCATGCCTGTACCAGGACTATTGACATACATGATAGGATTTCCATTTGAAAAGTTGGTAGGATAGTTTGATAAGATACTTGCACTTCCCATCAAACCTTGGTCAATAGCGATACCATAGGCCAATATAGGTTTTGTGGTTGAAGCTGGAGAACGCTTGGTATCGATAGCGTGATTGTTCTGATTTTCTTGATAATTACGGCCACCAACAAATCCAAGGATAGCTCCCGTTTGGTTGTCCATGAGGACATTCCCCACCTCAGGCTGGCCTGTCGAATCATCTAGCAGATAGCCGTAGGTCGCAACCGCATTTTGCATCGCAGCATGAACATTTTTATTGATAGTTGTCGTAATCTTATATCCACCATTTTCAATTTCCTTAGTGGCTAAATCACGATAGGATTTCTGAATGGACTCATTCTTTAATTCTTGCGCAGAAACATTATCTCGTTGAACGAGGTAGTCGTACATGCGGTCAGTAGCTTCTGCCAAGGTTGCATAGTAGAGATAGTCACGCGAAGTACCACTAACACTACCTGATGGTAGGAAGTCTTTCTTAAAGTCATAATCTTTGTACTTATCGTAGTCTTCCTGACTTAGAGCCCCTGTCCGGTACATATTGTAGAGGACATCCTTGGCACGCTTAATTCCCAGAGCCATGTCCTCATCACTCTTCATGCTACCATCAGATTCATAAGGAGAATAACTGATTGGACTCTGTGGCAATCCTGCGATAAAGGCAGCTTGAGGGACCGTTAAATCCGAAGCATTGACCCCAAAGATTCCTTCTGCAGCCTGCTGGGCACCTGCAATATTTTGGCCTTTATGATTGCGACCAAAAGGAGCTATGTTAAGGTAGGTTGTCAAAATCTCATCCTTACCCATGGCCCGTTCTAAAGCTAGAGCATCAATAATCTCTTTAGCCTTACGAGCTAGAGTTGGAGCATCCCCCACCACTTGCTGCTTGATGACCTGCTGCGTCAAGGTCGAACCACCACTAGACGAGCCTAGACCGACAAAGGTTCCCAAGGTCGCACGAATAACGGCCTTAGGCACAACCCCCTTGTGCTCATTGAAATGCTCGTCCTCTGTCGCAACAATGGCTTTCTTAAGGTTGTCTGAGATAGCATCTGAAGCGACTGAAGTGCGCAATAAATCGCCCTCGATCGAGGCAATGGTACTACCGTCAGAATAAGTGATTTCTGAGATGGAGGCAATATCCTTCACTTGCTTGACCAACTCTTCTGCTTGAGGCACCTGGGCCTTGTCAAATAGAGCGACTCCATAACCCATAGCCACACCAGCGCCAAACAGTCCACCGATAAAGCCTAAGATAAAGAGAGTATTAAAGACTATTTTAAACCCACTTAAAATCTTAGCAAAAATAGACCCTGCCCTTCCAACTTTGTCAGAAGAGGTCCCCTTTTTACCGGTTTTCTTATTAGCCAGTTTTTCTGCTAGTCTTTTCTTCCATTTTGCAATTCGTTGCATTAGCTGCTGGAAAAAATGCAGCATTTTTGTTTTTAATTCATTAATTCTTTCTTTCATGAATGTCCTCGCTTCCTCTATTATACCATAAAAGGGAAACTTTCAATAAAATAGCCACTTTCTTCCCTATTCCACTAGGCTATTCACCAAGTTTGTGATACAATAGGTAGAAACAATATTTTATAAAGGAGAAAAGACACATGCACATTTTTGATGAGCTAAAAGAGCGTGGTTTGATTTTTCAAACGACTGATGAAGAAGCTTTGCGTAAAGCCCTAGAAGAAGGTCAAGTTTCTTATTATACTGGCTACGATCCAACTGCTGATAGCCTTCACCTCGGCCACCTTGTCGCAATCTTGACCAGTCGTCGCTTGCAGTTAGCAGGTCATAAACCATATGCGCTCGTTGGCGGTGCTACAGGTCTCATCGGAGATCCGTCCTTCAAAGATGCTGAGCGTAGTCTCCAAACAAAAGACACAGTAGAGGGCTGGGTCAAGTCTATCCAAGGGCAACTTTCTCGTTTTCTTGACTTTGAAAATGGTGAAAATAAGGCTGTCATGGTCAACAACTACGACTGGTTTGGCAGTATCAGCTTCATTGACTTCCTCCGTGACGTCGGAAAATACTTCACTGTCAACTACATGATGAGTAAGGAATCTGTGAAGAAACGGATCGAGACAGGGATTTCTTACACTGAGTTTGCCTACCAAATCATGCAAGGGTACGACTTCTATGTCCTTAACCAAGACTACAATGTTACTCTGCAAATCGGTGGTTCTGACCAGTGGGGAAATATGACAGCTGGTACCGAATTGCTTCGTCGTAAGGCTGACAAGACTGGTCACGTGATCACTGTTCCACTCATCACAGACGCAACTGGTAAGAAATTTGGTAAGTCAGAAGGAAACGCAGTTTGGCTTAACCCTGAAAAGACTTCTCCATACGAAATGTACCAATTCTGGATGAACGTGATGGATGCTGACGCTGTTCGCTTCTTGAAAATCTTTACCTTCTTGTCACTCGATGAGATTGAAGACATCCGCAAAGAGTTTGAAGCGGCTCCACACGAACGCTTGGCACAAAAGGTCCTCGCTCGTGAAGTCGTGACTCTTGTTCACGGAGAAGAAGCTTACAAAGAAGCCCTTAACATCACCGAGCAACTCTTTGCTGGAAACATCAAAAACCTTTCTGTCAAAGAACTCAAACAAGGACTTCGTGGAGTGCCAAACTACCAAGTAAAAGCAGACGAAAACCACAATATCGTGGAACTCCTCGTGTCATCTGGTGTGGTGAATTCAAAACGCCAAGCCCGTGAAGACGTCCAAAACGGAGCTATCTACGTCAACGGCGACCGTATCCAAGACCTTGACTATGTCTTGAGTGACGCAGATAAGTTAGAAAACGAACTCACTGTTATCCGCCGCGGGAAGAAGAAATACTTTGTGTTGACTTACTAAATTGTTAAACATTTACCTATAAACAAAGGAGTTACCCTCGAGAAAGGTAACTCCTTTTTGCTGTGAATAGTCCCCACCTATCCCTTAATAGACAGGCTACGCAGGACTATGCGTAAGGTTGTTAGATTATGTAGGATAGAGAGGTTTGAAGGACTGAGCCAATTAAACAAGCCAAAGCCAATCAAACTACTATTTACGACAACGGTATCTTGAATATTCTTCTTGATGAGTGTTTGCAAAGATGATGATAGCCAATCCAACTCTTGGAAGAAATCCAAACGATTATCTAACAATAAGATATCGCTCATCTGCTTAGAAATATCTGCACTCTCATTCATCACCACACCGATATCTGATAGGGTTAGAGCCGCTGAGTCATTCAATCCATCTCCAACCATCAAAATCGTGTGACCTGCTTTCTGCAGTTCCTCTACTAACTCAAATTTCCCATCAGGTTTCAAGTCTGTATAGACCTGATCAAAGGGCAAATCTTTGACTAATTCCTCTGTCCTAACCAAGGTGTCCCCTGTTGCCAGAATCAATTTTTTCCCTTGTGCCTTAAGTTTCTCCAAGGCTGCTTTTGCTTCTTTTCTCAAAGGAGTATGAATGCAGAACATTCCAATCAATTCATTCTGATAAGCCAAGAATAAGAGATTGTAGTGACTCTTGTACTCTTCAATTAAAGCATTTTGTTCTGAACTGATATGAATCTGCTCATCCTGCATCAAGACATAATTCCCAATAAGAACTGGTTGGCCATCTATATGAGATTTGATCCCCTTGCTTGCAATATATTGGAGTTTCCCATGCATTTCCTCATGTTCAATTCCCTCTATCTCAGCTTGCTTGACGATGGCATTAGCAATAGGATGATAAATGTGTTCCTCAAGACAGGCACTGATTCTGAGAATATCTTCCTCACTATAGTCCCCAAAAGGTAACACCTTTTCAACTATAGGATAACTAGTTGTGATTGTTCCCGTCTTATCAAACAAGAAAGTATCAACTTCCAGATATTTCTCCAGAACATCCCCATCCTTAATCACCATTTCACGGTTCAACCCCTCCTTGATAGCTGTCAAATAAGCTACAGGAGTAGAGATTTTCAAAGCGCAGGAGAAATCGACTAATAGGAAAGAAATAGCCTTAGAAAAAGAACCTGTTAATAGGTAAGTTAGCCCAGCCCCCAAGAAATTATATTTGACGACCTTATCCGCCATCTTGATGAAATAGCGTTGTTTCGTTTTCTTGTTTTCTTCAGATTTCTTCATTAACTCAATCAGTTGTAAAATCCGGCTGTTCATCTGATTATCGGTTACACGAATGCGTAACTCTCCAGTTTCTAATACTGTATTTGCACAAACCAAATCAGACTCTCTTTTTTCAACTGGAAAACTCTCTCCCGTCAAGGAACTTTCGTTGACCATACCTAAACCTGAAACTACTTGTCCATCAAACAGAATTTCATTTCCTTGAGATAGGACCAAGACATCTCCTATTTGAACATCGGAACTCTTGATACTAACAACCGTATCGCCCTGTACTAAGAATACGTCGCTCTCTTTTGCAAGAAGGCTTTGTTCTAAATCTGTTGCAGTTTTTTTCAAAGACCACTGATCTAAATGATTCCCCAAATCAAGCATAAACATGATATTGCTAGCTGTCTTGGATTGGTTCATAAACAAGGACAATAAAATCGCCGAACAGTCCAAGACTTCCATCGTTAGTTCCTTACGCGCTAGTGTTTGATAGGCTTCTCTAATATAACCCAAAGCCTGATAACAAGTCCATATATAGCGAATAGGATACGGCACAAAACTACGAAAAAGTACACGCTTAATCGCTGCACCTGAAACAATAGAATAAGCACTCTCTTCTCTACGAATGGGAAGAGTCATCAACTCAGAAACTTTCCCTTTATCAATTCTTTTTAAAAAGGCTTCTGCATTATCTAATACAGAAAAGCCTTCTTTTATGCGTAGAGTAAAGTGCTGTTGATCCATGTAAAACTGGATAGACTCAATCCCCTTTTCATCTCTCGCCAAGGAACGAAGATAGTCTTGAATATCCAAGGTGAGTGAAAAAGAAGATGATAGTCGGATATGTTGGTATCCTCTATGTAGCACTTTAAAAGACATATTATTCTCCTATAAGGCTATCTAATTGCTCTTCTTTTTTCTCTTGCTCGTACAAATATTTGGCATCTTGCAAGACATCGTCTCCATGTTGTTTCACAACAGAAACAGATGCATCTAGCCCGTCTTTCAACTTGTAAGCCTTAGCCAAAGCTTTAGAATAACCTTTTTTAGCTTCCTTACTTGCCAAGATTTTCAAACCAAGGGTACCAAATGCGACACCACCCAAAAAGAGTGATGATTTTTTCGCAACTTTTGCAACGGTTAATACTTCTTTTAACATACTTATTTCCTCCTTATCATTATTATATAGAAATTTAGATATAAAAGCAATTTTATTCTATAAATTGGAGAATTAGTTTTATTTCTACTGAATCTCCCATCTACTTATTTCTAAAGTTGCTTTCATTTGCCTCTTTTGATACACTTAAACTATGAATACAAACCTCAAACCCAAACTTCAGCGTTTTGCTTCTGCGACTGCCTTTTCCTGCCCTATCTGCCAAGAAAATCTGGCCTTGGTAGAGTCTAGCCTCAAGTGTAGCAACCGCCATTCTTTTGATCTGGCAAAATTCGGCTATGTCAACTTGGCTCCGCAAATCAAGCAATCTGCCAACTACGACAAGGAAAACTTCCAAAACCGCCAGCAAATTCTTGAAGCTGGTTTTTATCAGGCTATTTTAGAAGGTATCTCGGACTTACTAACAACTAATCCATCCGCAAAAACAGTCTTGGATATCGGTTGTGGCGAAGGTTTCTACTCTCGCAAGCTCCAAGAAAGTCACTCTGACAAAACCTTTTACGCCTTTGATATTTCAAAAGATTCCGTTCAAATCGCTGCCAAGAGCGAACCAAACTGGGCGGTCAACTGGTTTGTCGGCGACCTGGCTCGTCTTCCTATAAAAGACGCCAGCATGGATATCCTGCTTGATATCTTCTCGCCTGCCAACTATGGGGAATTCCGTCGCGTTTTATCCAAAGACGGTATTTTGATCAAGGTCATCCCAACTGAAAATCACCTCAAAGAAATCCGTCAAATGGTGCAGGACCAGCTGACAAAGAAGGATTATTCCAACCAAGATATCAAAGAACATTTCCAGGAACATTTCAGTATCCAATCTAGTCAGATTGCTTCCTTAACAAAACCTATCTCGGCTGAGCAACGCCAAGCCCTGCTTGCCATGACGCCCTTACTCTTTCACGTTGACCATACCAAGATTGACTGGAGCCAACTGACAGAGATTACCATTGAAGCAGAGATTCTAGTTGGGAAAGCACTGTAATTAAAACTTTCAGATAAGACAAAAACCCGCACCTCTTCTTGAGGTGTGGGTTTAAATCGCGATTTTTCAACTGTCTATCCGAAAAGTGGAAAAAATTTTAACCTCTCCATTTATTTTCGATTCGAAATGACAAATTTATCAATGAATAATAAGTGAAATGAGGCAAGTGTAATCCCCAAATAGCACCCATGATAAGAGATTTCTTGATGGGTAAGTGGAAAAAGAGTACGATTCCCCATCGAGAGTGATGACAAAACCACAAATAGTATCCAAAATAAATCAGTCCATTTATATTTTGAAAAATATTTTTTCCACATAAAAACACCTTCTTTCTTCACCACAATGCTATTATAATACAAATTATAAGCGGATACAAGAAATACGAGGCCATCAACTACGAAGAATCATGAGACTGAAATACAGTAAAAAGCAGTATTTCTAAAACTTCAACGTATCTATGATTTATCTCTTTTTAGACCTGATTGGCTAAAATCCACATCATTCAAAAAAGCGATTAGTATAAATTTTGTATCTTAGTTCAAGTGCCAGATATCTTCGTTGTACTGAGCGATTGTACGGTCAGATGAGAAGAATCCTGCTTTAGAAATGTTAACGATGACTTTATCCAACCATGCGTCACGATCTTCGTAGTCAGCAAGCATTTGCTCTTTGACTTTGATGTAGTCTTCCAAGTCAAGGAGAGTCATGAACCAGTCTTTGTTGATCAATTCGTTGTAAAGACGTTCCAAGCGTTCTTTCTTGCCTACTGCAAGAACAGCGTCACTCACGATGAAGTCAACTAATGGTTTGATAGCTTTACGAGCGTAGAATTCGCTTGATTTGTAAGCTGCTTTTGCGTAAAGGTCGATAACAGTTTCTGAATCTTCACCGAAGATGTAGATATTTTCGTCGCCAACCAACTCAGCAATTTCCACGTTAGCTCCGTCCATAGTACCAAGAGTCAAAGCTCCGTTCAACATGAATTTCATGTTACCAGTACCTGAAGCTTCTTTAGAAGCAAGTGAGATTTGTTCTGAGATATCACATGCTGGGATGAGGAAGCTTGCTGCAGTAACGTTGTAGTTTTCAACCATAACCACTTGCAAGTGTGGAGCTACTTCTGGATCATTTGCAATCACTTCTGACAAGCAAAGGATCAAGTGAATGATGTCTTGGGCGATTGTGTAGGCAGGAGCTGCTTTACCACCAAAGAAGACTGTGATTGGACGAGCAGGGATGTTACCAGCCTTGATATCAAGGTATTTGTGGATGACATACAAAGCGTTCATTTGTTGGCGTTTGTACTCGTGAAGACGTTTGATTTGGATATCAAAGATAGAGTTTGTATTGATTTCCACACCTTGGTGATCTTTCAAGTGACGAGCCAATTTACGTTTGTTGTGAGCCTTGATGCTTTCCAATTTTTCTTTGACAGCTGCTTTGTCTTCGTAAGACAAGAGTTTTTCAAGCTCATCTGCTTCATGGTGCCATCCCTCTCCAATAATCTCATCCAAGTAGTGAGATAGTCTTGGGTTGGCATGCATGAGCCAACGACGGAATGTGATACCGTTTGTTTTGTTGTTGAATTTTTCTGGGTAGATGTCGTAGAAAGCTTTCAACTCTGAATTCTTCAAGATCTCAGTGTGGAGTGCTGCTACCCCGTTAACACTGTATCCGTAGTGGATATCCATGTGAGCCATGTGTACACGGTCGTTTTCATCAATGATTTGAACAGCTGGGTCTTTGTATTCTGCTTTCACACGACGGTCCAATTCTTTGATGATTGGTACCAAGTGAGGAACCACTTCTTGCAAGAATTCAAGAGGCCATTTTTCAAGGGCTTCAGCAAGGATTGTGTGGTTAGTGTAGGCAGTCATGCTACGAACGATTGAGATTGCTTCATCAAGTTCGATACCACGTGCAGTCAAAAGACGGATCAATTCAGGAATCACCATTGATGGGTGAGTATCGTTGATTTGTACAACTGCATAGTCCGCAAGGTCATGCAAGTTGCTTCCTTTTTCGATTGCTTCGTCGATGATCAATTGTGCACCGTTTGAAACCATGAAGTATTGTTGGAAGATACGGAGCAATTCACCTTGCTTGTCGCTGTCGTCTGGGTAAAGGAAGAGTGTCAAGTTGCGAGCGATATCTGTCTTGTCAAAGTTGATACCATCTTCGATGATAGAAGAATCAACTGAATCCAAGTCAAACAAACGCAAGCGGTTTTTAGTAGCTGTCTTGTAACCAGGTACATCGATATCGTAAAGAGTAGATGTCAATGTGAAGTGTGCGAATGGCACTTGGTAGCTACGGCTTGAGCGAACCAACCAGTTTTGCTCTGTCAACCAAGCATTTGGAATTGTTTCTTGTTGGTTATTTTTAAGAACTTGTTGGAAAAGACCGAAGTGGTAGTTCAAACCAACACCGTCACCATTCAAACCAAGTGTAGCGATTGAGTCGATAAAGCAGGCAGCCAAACGTCCCAAACCACCGTTACCAAGTGATGGTTCCAATTCTACTTCTTCGATTTCGATTAACTCTTTACCTGCAGCTGCAAGTTCTTTTTTCACATCGTCATAAAGACCAAGGTTAATCAAGTTGTTTGATAAGAGTTTACCAATCAAGAACTCAGCTGAGATGTAGTAAACTTTTTTCTTACCAGTGTTGACTGGTTTTTGACTGCTAGCAAGCTTGCTGTAGTTGAGAAGAGCAAGGTAAAGCTCTTCATTGCTACATTCTGCAATGGTTTTATTGTAACGCTTTTGTACAAATTCTTTTAATGGTAACATTTTTGTGTCTCCTGATATTGTCTTATTTCTTTAATTCTACCAAATTTTCATTAATTCGGCGATAAATTGTAGTCAAGTCAAGCAAAGTTTCTTCAACAGCTGGTGTGAGTTGGTCTGCTGTCATACGCCATGACCAATTTCCGCCAAGAGTAGATGGGAAGTTCATGCGAGCCGCCTCATCTAGTTCTAGCAAATCTTGCATAGTTGCAATTGCCATGAAGCTAACAGATGAAAATACTGTGCGAAGCATTGCGTGTGGCACTGTTTCGTACTCTTTACGGTTCGTGTAGCGCGCCATGTACTCGCGAGTTGGATCGTCGATCTCATTACGGTACCAACCAAGGACCGTATTGTTATCATGTGTTCCTGTGTACATAACTGAGTTAGCCGGTGCCAAGTGTGGGCTATCGATACTTTCGTCTTCTGGATTGAAGGCAAATTGAAGAATCTTCATTCCTGGGAATCCAGTGCGTTCACGCAACTCGATGACTTCATCTGTCATGAAACCAAGGTCTTCTGCGATGATGTTTAGCTCACCAAGCTCTTCCTTAACGGCTGCGAAGAGTTTGTAGCCTGGACCTTTCACCCATTTACCAGGTGCCGCTGTATCGGAACCAGCAGGAATTTCCCAGTAAGATTCGAAACCACGGAAGTGGTCGATACGAACGATATCGTAGATTTTGAAGCTTTCGCGCAAGCGTTCAACCCACCATTTGTAACCGTCTTTGTCCATTGCTTCCCAGTCATAGATTGGGTTTCCCCAAAGCTGACCAGTGGCAGAAAACTCATCTGGTGGGCATCCTGCGATGCAAGTTGCTTTACCAGTGGCATCTGTCTTGAAGAGATGTGGATTTGCCCACATGTCGCTTGAATCTTCCGCAACGTAGATAGGCATGTCTCCAACAATTTCGATGTGGTTGTCGTTAGCGTAGGCTTTCAATTTCAACCATTGTTGGAAGAAGAAGTATTGAGTCACACGGTGGTAAACCAACTTGTCTGCCAATTTCTCACGGTAGCTTTCAAGTGCTGAAGCTTTACGCGCACGAGCATCTGCGTCTGGCCATTCTGTCCAAGCAAGATTGTCAAAATGCTCTTTGATAGCCATATACTCTGCGAAGAGTTCGAGCCAAGATTGGTTATCTTGAGCAAACTTATCAAAATCTTTGACATCACCCACTTCCAAGAAGCGTTTAACTGCTTTTTCTAAAAGTGGACGACGTGCGTAATAAATCTTCGCATAGTCAACTTCAGATGCATCGCTACCAAAGTCAACACCTTTAAGATCACTGGTTTCGAGCAAGCCTTGCTCTACCAAGATATCAAGGTCGATAAAATGCGTATTCCCAGCAAAGGCTGAGAATGATTGGTATGGAGAATCTCCATAGCTTGTTGTCCCAAGAGGGAGGATTTGCCAGTAACGTTGCTTCGTACGAACCAAGAAATCAACGAAATCATAGGCAGTCTGCCCAAATGATCCAATCCCGTATTCTCCTGGCAGAGAAGAGATGTGCATCAACACACCACTTTGACGTTTTTTCATAATAGCACCTCATGTGTTTGTTATAAAACGTTGCGCAATTAAGGCGCAAACGTTTGCGTTAATTTAAGTATAACGCATTTCAAAAACAAATGCAAGCGTTTTTAAAAAATTTTTTTGAATTATTTTAATCAAACAAAACTTGTTGCCACTGATATTTTATGAAATGAGCGAAAAAATTTTAAAGATTTTCTGATTTAAGATATTTCATTCCCAATATCTGCTTTATTTTCTGAAAAACCGAGCCAAATTTACGCAATCGTTTTCCTAATATATTTTCAATTCAAAAAAAATAAATATTTTAAGTTCTTTCCTATATATGGGCTTTAACAAATGTTTGAAACCTTAAAATTTTTTTAAAAAACTTTTTAAAAAAGCTTGCAACCGTTTTCTATTTGTGCTATACTAGGCTCATAAAAGAAAACGTTTGCGTTTTCTAAATAAATTATACTGTTATTCTTTAGGAGGAATACACTATGTCATCTAAATTCATGAAGAGCGCTGCTGTGCTCGGAACTGCTACTCTCGCTAGCTTGCTCTTGGTAGCTTGCGGAAGCAAATCTGCTGACAAAGCAGCTGATACTAGCTCTTCAGAAGCACAAGAAATCACTTTCTACGTTGAAGACCAATATAAAGCCTTCGCTGAATCAGCTGCAAAAGCTTACGAAAAAGAATCTGGCGTAAAAGTTACGATCAAAACAGGAGACCAAATGGGTGGTCTTGATAACCTTTCACTTGACAACCAATCTGGTAAAGCTCCTGATGTTATGATGGCTCCATACGACCGTGTAGGTAGCCTTGGTACTGACGGACAACTTTCAGAAGTAACTCTTAGTGATGGTGCGAAAACAGACGATACTACTAAATCTCTTGTAACTGTTGGTGGTAAAGTCTATGGTGCTCCAGCCGTTATCGAGTCTCTCGTAATGTACTACAACAAAGACTTGCTAAAAGAAGCTCCAAAAACTTTTGCTGATTTGGAAAACCTTGCTAAAGATAGCAAATATGCCTTCGCTGGTGAAGATGGCAAAACTACTGCCTTCCTAGCTGACTGGACAAACTTCTACTACGCATATGGACTCCTTGCTGGTAACGGTGGTTATGTATTCGGTCAAAATGGTAAAGATCCTAAAGATATCGGTCTTGCAAACGACGGAGCAATCAAAGGTATCGAATACGCTAAATCTTGGTACGAAAAATGGCCTAAAGGTATGCAAGATACTGAAGGTGCTGGTAACTTGATTCAAACTCAATTCCAAGAAGGCAAAACAGCTGCTATCATCGATGGTCCTTGGAAAGCTCAATCCTTTAAAGATGCTAAAGTAAACTACGGTGTTGCGACTATCCCAACTCTTCCAAACGGTAAAGATTACGCAGCATTCGGTGGTGGTAAAGCTTGGATCATCCCGTCAAGCACTAAGAACCTTGAAGGCGCTCAAAAATTTGTAGACTTCCTAGTTTCAACTGAACAACAAAAAGCATTCTACGATGCAACCAACGAAATCCCAGCTAACACTGAGGCTCGTACTTATGCTGAAGGCAAAAACGATGAGTTGACTACAGCTGTTATCAAACAGTTCAAGAACGCTCAACCAATGCCAAACATCTCACAAATGTCAACAGTTTGGGATCCAGCGAAAACTATGCTCTTTGATGCTGTAAGTGGTAAGAAAGATGCGAAAACAGCTGCTAACGATGCTGTAACATTGATCAAGGAAACAATCCAACAAAAATTTGGTAACTAATTGAATTGTTCAAGGGGGGTGGAAGCAAAATCCCCCTTTGAATTTATAGATATGCTTCTTATCAGATGTACGTATCTTACGATTGAATCCGAGTTTAAACTCGCATCCTATGAAAGGAGTAATCATGGAAAAACAACAGCCTCGCAAAGCAGCCTTGCTGTCAATCATTCCTGGTTTAGGACAAATCTATAACAAACAAAAAGCTAAAGGATTTATTTTCCTTGGCATTACTGTTCTATTTGTTCTGTATTTTCTAACACTTGCAACCCCTGAATTGAGCAATTTGATCACCCTTGGTGACAAACCTGGCCGTGATAATTCACTGTTCATGCTGATTCGCGGTGCTTTCCATTCTATCTTTATTGTCGTTTACTTGCTCTTTTACATCTTTAATATTAAGGATGCACATACGACTGCTAAACGTATCAACAACGGTATTCCCGTAGCTCGTACCTTCAAGGACATGATTAAAGGCATTTATGAAAATGGATTCCCATACCTCTTGATCATTCCATCTTACGTTGCCATGACCTTCGCCATTATCTTCCCAGTTATCGTAACCTTGATGATTGCCTTTACCAACTATGACTTCCAACACTTACCACCAAATAAATTGTTGGACTGGGTTGGTTTGACGAACTTCACAAACATCTGGAGTTTGAGTACCTTCCGTTCAGCCTTTGGTTCCGTTCTTTCTTGGACCATTATCTGGGCTTTATCTGCTTCTACTTTGCAGATTGTCATTGGTATCTTTACTGCAATCATTGCCAACCAACCATTTATCAAAGGAAAACGTATCTTCGGTGTTATTTTCCTTCTTCCTTGGGCAGTTCCAGCCTTCATCACTATCTTGACATTCTCAAATATGTTTAATGATAGTGTTGGTGCTATCAACACCCAAGTCTTGCCTCTTTTGTCTAAGGTCCTTCCTTTCCTAGATGGAGCTCTTATCCCTTGGAAAACCGATCCGACTTGGACTAAGATTGCCTTGATTATGATGCAAGGTTGGCTAGGATTCCCATACATCTACGTTTTGACTTTGGGTATCTTGCAGTCTATTCCTAACGACCTCTACGAAGCGGCTTACATCGATGGTGCCAATGCTTGGCAAAAATTCCGCAACATCACTTTCCCAATGATCTTGGCTGTTGCAGCTCCAACATTGATTAGTCAATACACCTTCAACTTTAACAACTTCTCTATCATGTACCTCTTCAATGGTGGAGGACCTGGTAGCGTTGGTGGTGGAGCCGGTTCAACTGATATCTTGATTTCATGGATTTACCGTTTGACAACTGGTACAGCCCCACAATACTCTATGGCGGCAGCTGTTACCTTGATTATCTCCATCATTGTCATCTCTATCTCTATGATTGCATTCAAGAAACTACACGCATTTGATATGGAGGACGTCTAAGATGAATAACTCAATCAAACTCAAACGTAGACTGACTCAAACCCTCACTTACCTCTACTTGATTGGCTTATCAATCGTGATTATCTATCCACTTTTGATCACCATTATGTCAGCCTTCAAGTCTGGTAACGTGGTAGCCTTTAAACTAGATGGTAACGTCGATTTTAGTTTTGATAACTTTAAAGGACTCTTCACTGAAACCTTATACGGCACTTGGTATCTCAATACCTTGATCATCGCCTTGATTACAATGGCTGTCCAAACAAGCATCATCGTACTTGCTGGTTATGCCTACAGCCGATACAACTTCTTGGCTCGTAAACAAAGTTTGGTCTTCTTCTTGATCATCCAAATGGTGCCAACCATGGCTGCTTTGACTGCCTTCTTCGTTATGGCACTTATGTTGAACGCCCTTAACCATAGCTGGTTCCTCATCTTCCTCTATGTCGGTGGTGGTATCCCTATGAACGCTTGGTTGATGAAAGGTTACTTTGATACCGTACCAATGTCTCTTGATGAATCAGCAAAACTTGATGGTGCAGGACACTTCCGTCGCTTCTGGCAAATCGTCCTCCCTCTTGTTCGCCCAATGGTTGCGGTACAAGCCCTCTGGGCCTTCATGGGACCTTTCGGAGACTATATCCTCTCTAGTTTCTTGCTTCGTGAGAAAGAATACTTTACAGTTGCCGTTGGTCTCCAAACCTTCGTCAACAATGTGAAGAACTTGAAGATTGCCTACTTCTCAGCAGGTGCTATCCTCATCGCTCTTCCAATCTGTACACTCTTCTTCTTCTTACAAAAGAACTTTGTTTCAGGACTTACAAGTGGTGGCGACAAGGGATAATTTATCCCCGCCACCCTTTTTCATTTTGGAGCTTGTTGCTAAAGCTACAAGATTGGACACCCTTCTACAAATCTTATTGAAACCCTATTTCAATATATAATTGATTTCCTAGACTTGAAATAAAGCACATTTCTCTATATAATAATACTCATATAGAAAACACTTTTAGAAAGATGCCTATGCTTCCATATCCATTCTCGTATTTCTCTAGTATCTGGGGATTTCGTAAGCCCCTATCAAAACGTTTCGGCCTCAACTGGTTTCAGCTTCTCTTTACGAGCATTTTCCTCATCAGTTTGTCTATGGTTCCGATTGCCATTCAAAACAGCTCACAGGAAACGTATCCACTGGATACCTTTATCGATAATGTCTATACTCCACTGACAGATGAAGCCATCATGGACTTGTCAGAGAATGCACAAATCGTTGATGGAAAGCTGAACTACTCAGGTACGAAGAATCAGCAACCTTCTCTTGTGATTGGCCCAAGCCAAAACAAAGAATTGCCAAAGGACTTGCAACTTCATTTTGATACGGAAGAACTCGTCATCAGCAAGGAAAGTAAGGAACTGACTCGCATTCGCTACCACGCGATTCAAACGGAGAGTTTCCAGAGTAAGGAAGATCTTACCCAGGCCATTTCTAAAGACTGGTATCAACAAAACCGGGTCTATATCAGTCTCTTTCTCGTTCTTGGTGCAAGCTTTCTCTTTGGATTGAATTTCTTCATTGTCTCTCTTGGAGCTAGTCTTCTTCTTTATATCACCAAAAGATCACGCCTCTTTTCATTTAGGACTTTTAAAGAGTGCTACCATTTTATCTTGAACTGTTTAGGATTACCCACTCTGATTACGCTTATTTTGGGGCTTTTTGGCCAAAATATGGCAACCCTTATCACTGTACAAAACATTCTTTTTGTTCTTTATCTGGTCACCATTTTTTACAAGACACACTTCCGTGATCCAGATTATCATAAATAGGAGATTTTTATGCCCGTTACGATTAAAGACGTGGCCAAGGCAGCAGGTGTCTCACCTTCAACTGTTACCCGCGTTATTCAAAACAAATCAACGATTAGTGATGAAACCAAAAAACGAGTTCGCAAGGCGATGAAGGAGCTCAACTACCACCCCAATCTCAATGCTCGTAGCTTGGTAAGTAGCTATACTCAAGTTATCGGCCTGGTGCTTCCTGATGACTCGGATGCCTTTTACCAAAATCCTTTCTTCCCATCTGTTCTACGAGGGATCGCCCAAGTGGCATCTGAGAACCACTATGCTATTCAGATTGCAACGGGGAAAGATGCAAAAGAGCGGCTCAAAGCTATTTCCCAGATGGTCTATGGTAAGCGTGTAGATGGTTTGATTTTCCTCTATGCCCAAGAAGAAGATCCTTTGGTTAAGCTAGTAGCAGATGAGCAATTTCCTTTCCTTATCTTAGGTAAATCTCTATCTCCCTTCATTCCGCTCGTCGATAATGACAATGTCCAGGCAGGTTTTGATGCAACAGAATATTTCATCAAAAAAGGATGCAAGCGAATTGCCTTCATCGGAGGAACCAAAAAACTTTTCGTAACACAAGATCGTCTAATGGGTTATGAGTTAGCTCTTAAACAATACCAACTTCCTATTGATCCAAATCTGACCTACTTTGCGACCGAATTTCTTGAAGATAATGGTTATCGCTTTAGTAAACTTCTCTTCGAGCATGATCCAAATATTGATGCTATTATTACTATTGATAGCCTTCTTGCTGCAGGGGTCTGTGATTACATCGCAAAACACCAACTGGATGTCCCTGTCCTCAGCTTTGACTCGGTCAACCCTAAACTGAACTTGGCAGCCTATGTGGATATCAATAGCTTAGAACTCGGGCGCGTTTCCTTTGAAACCATTCTCCAGATTATTAACGATGCCAAAAACAATAAACAGATTTGTTACCGCCAGTTGATTGGACACAAAATTATCGAAAAATAAAGACCAGCCTCAAGGCTGGTCTTTTGAGTATTATTAATTGTCTGTTTCTACGAATCGTCCTAGGATGTGGACATTTTCGGATACAGAGACAAAGGCTGTTGGATCGACCTGTTTCATGATGTGTTTAAAATCATTAAACTCTGCTCGCGTGATAACAGTGATCAAGACTGCTTTTCTCTCATGATTATAGGTTCCTTCTGCATCGTGGATCATGGTTGCTCCACGGTGCAATTTTTTATGGATTTTTGCGATTACCTTGTCAGGATTATTGGTCACAATCATGGCCTGCATGCGTTTCTGCTTGGTAAAGACCGCGTCTGTCACACGACTGGAGACAAAGATGGTAATCATGGAGTAAAGGGCATATTTCCAACCAAAGGTCAGACCTGCTATCAGCATGATGGTTCCATTTACCAAGAAAGAAATACTGCCGACATTCTTACCCGTTTTCTTTCGAATGGTGAGACTGACGATATCTGTACCTCCGCTAGAAATATTGTTACGGAGCGCAAAACCAATCCCCAAGCCCATGACAACACCCCCAAAAAGAGCATTGATGATGGGATCCTCTGTCAAGGTCACAACTGGCACAAGCTGGATAAAGAGGGAACTCATGGATACTGTGATAAAGGTAAAGATTGTAAACTTATGCCCAATCTGATACCAAGCCAAAATCATCAACGGAAAATTGATGGCATAAAAGGTCAGCGATATCGGAATATAAAAACCAAACCAGTGATTACTCAAAGCAGAGATAATCTGTGCCAAACCCGTCGCACCACTGGAGTAAACGTGTCCTGGTTGAAAAAAGAAATTGACTGCTACTGCTGACAAAAAGCCATAAACCAGAGAAGCCGAGACTTTCTCATCATATTTTTCCCGAGAGATACTTTGTAAAACTCGTAAGATTTTTATCTGATAAGCAAAGCGGCGCAGATAATAGCGCCACCGCTTAATTTGTTTTGCTTGTTTCATCTTCTTCTACTTGTAAGCTGAGTTCCTCTAGTTGTTTGAGAGCGACTGTTGATGGAGCTTGTGTCATTGGATCGGTTGCCTTATTGTTCTTAGGAAAGGCAATGACTTCACGGATATTTTCTTCTCCTGCTAAGAGCATCACAAAACGGTCAAGACCGATCGCCAAACCACCGTGTGGTGGGAAACCATAGTCCATAGCCTCAAGAAGAAAACCAAACTGGTCATTTGCTTCTTCGGCTGAGAAACCAAGAGCCTTGAACATGCGTTCTTGAAGGTCTTTTTGGTTGATACGAAGGCTACCACCACCAAGTTCGTAACCGTTCAAGACGATATCGTAAGCAATGGCACGAACTTTAGCCAAATCACCTTCTAATTCGTGAGCTGTTTCTTCCTGTGGAAGGGTAAATGGATGGTGGGCGCTCATGTAGCGGTCTTCTTCTTCAGACCATTCAAACATTGGCCAATCAATCACCCAAAGGAAGTTGAACTTATCGTTATTAATCAAGCCAAGCTCTTTGGCAATACGTCCACGAAGGGCGCCTAGTGTTGCATTGGCCACTTCAAGCGTATCCGCCACAAAGAGAACCAAATCCTTATCTTCAAGACCAAGTGCTGCAGTCAATTCTCCTTGGATACCCGTCAAAAACTTGGCAACCGGTCCATTTAATTCTCCATCAACTACCTTGACCCAAGCAAGACCTTTGGCACCGTACTGTTTGGCTACTTCGGTCATCTTGTCGATGTCTTTACGTGAGTAGTTGTCCGCAGCTCCTTTGACTACAATGGCTTTAACAGCAGGTGCTTCTGAGAAGACTTTAAAATCAACACCTTTTACCACTTCTGTCAAGTCCTGAAGCAACATGTCAAAACGGGTATCTGGCTTATCAGAACCGTAAAGAGCCATAGCATCATCGTATTTCATACGCGGGAATGGCAGCGTTACTTCGATGCCTTTAGTTTCTTTCATCACGCGCGCAATCAAACCTTCTGTAATATCTTGGATTTCTTGCTCAGTAAGGAAGGAAGTTTCCAAGTCGACCTGGGTAAATTCAGGCTGACGGTCACCACGCAGGTCTTCGTCACGGAAACATTTGACGATTTGGTAGTAACGGTCAAATCCAGCATTCATCAAGAGCTGTTTGGTGATCTGTGGACTTTGAGGAAGAGCGTAAAAATGCCCTTTATTGACACGAGATGGAACCAAATAGTCACGCGCCCCTTCTGGTGTTGACTTAGAAAGGAATGGCGTCTCCACATCGATAAACTCCAACTCATCCAAGTAATTACGGATAGAGTGGGTCACCTTGGCACGAAGCTTGAGATTTTCCAACATCTCTGGACGACGAAGGTCAAGGTAACGGTAACGCAAACGTGTATCGTCATTGGCCTCAATGCCATCCTTAATCTCAAAAGGTGTTGTTTTGGCTGTATTAAGCACTGTCAAAGCTGTCACGTTTAACTCAACCGCACCAGTCGGCAATTTATCATTGGCTTGCTCACGCGCAGCGACTTGTCCAGTCACCTCAATGACAAATTCGCTACGAAGACTTTCGGCTGTTGCCATGACCTCTGCAGATACTTTTTCAGGGTTGATAACCAACTGCATGATTCCTTCACGGTCACGAAGGTCGATAAAGATCAAACCACCAAGGTCACGACGACGACCAACCCAGCCTTTCAAGGTGATTTCTTGTCCGATATGTTCCTCACGAACACGACCAGCATACATACTACGTTTCATTGTTTCTCTCCTCTTTTATTCTGTTACTATTTTACCATAAAAGCGCAGGCTCTTCATGAAAATCAGCAGAAAAGTTTGATTGTCTTTAGAAATCAAAACGAACAGACTAAAAATCCGATGAAAACGTCATCGGATTCTCTGATTATGATTATTAACCTTTTTTACGCTTTTCAGCAATCTCAGCTGCCTTTTTAGGTAGAACAATCTCCGTCGCATAAGCCGAAGCAAAACGCAAGACACCTGCAATAGGCGCAAAGACAACTGCTAGATAGTTGTAAAAGAAATCGCCTTTAAAGGCATAGGCAAGTGCCCCGATGATAAAGAAGAGAACGACCGCCTGTATCACTGCTAATAAAATTACTCGTTTCATGTGACCTCCTGACTCTATTATAGCATGAGTATCATCAAAAAGCCGATTAAATTATTCAAAGCGTGTAAAGAAATGCTATAAAGAAGACCTTTTCGGCTTACATAAGCCAAACCCAAACTCAATCCCAGACTAGCATAGACTAAAAACTGTTGCAAAGTCCCTGGAAAATGAATCAAGGCAAAGAGCACACTCGATACGAGGAGAAATAAAGCTGTCTGTTTGCTGTTATTTTGCTTAGGAAAGAGATAGCGCGCTAGCATCCCTCTAAAGATGAGTTCTTCCGTCAGAGGAGCAAAGACCACTACCATAAAGAAACCAAAGACAGGCTGAGCAACTGTCAGTTGTGATACGATTTGTTGATTGACCGACGGATCATCTGGCAAAAAGAACTGGGCTGTAATCGCCACTAGCAAAACCAGAGTTGGCAACCAAATATAACTATTAAAAACCGTCGTCTGGATGCTAACCTTTTCTGTCTGATACCATCTGTAAACTCCATAAACATAGGCCCCTGACAGGACAACATAAAGTGGCAAGACTCCAAAGATTGAAGCCCCTAGGTCAAGCGCTGATAAAGCCATACTCTGAACCAGACCATAGCCAAAGAAAAAGGATAGAACAGCTAGAAGAAACCAGCCAAGATTTTTAAGTAGTTTCATAAAAGACTCCTATTTGAAATGAAGACTTAGCATTGTTATTCGCATCATTTTGATAAAAATGTGGAATACAGTCGCAACTAAAAGGGATAATAAGCGAATTCCTCTTGCAAAAATAGAAACGGTAGTAATGATTTTATAAAGATATTTTGGAGCAAGCAAGAGCAATGTTGATCCTAGGAAAAAGAGAGTCAGGAGTAAGGTCCTGACCAGTTTTTCTACTATTAAAAGCCTAATTTTTCAAATATTTCTGAAAAGTTTTGGCTAATGGTCTCAAGGGACACTTGCGCTTCTTCTCGTGTTTGATTGTTTTTAACCGTCACTTGTCCGCTTTCGACTTCGCTCTCTCCTAGCGTGATGAGAGTCTTAGCCGCAAAGACATCGGCTGACTTGAACTGAGCTTTAAGCTTCCGGTTGAGGTAGTCACGTTCTGCTTTGAATCCTTGTTGGCGAAGGGCTTGTACCAATTCCAAAGCCTTAACATTTGCTCCTTCACCCAAGACTGCGATATAGACATCTAGGGCATTTTCGATAGGGAGGGCCACACCTTGCTTTTCAAGAATGAGAAGCAGGCGCTCTACACCAAGTCCAAAGCCAAAGCCTGCAGTTTCAGGGCCACCAAAGTAGGCAACCAAACCATCGTAGCGACCACCCGCACAGACCGTCAAGTTATTGCCCTCGATCTCAGTGATAAACTCGAAAATGGTGTGGTTGTAGTAGTCCAGACCACGTACCATATTGGTATCGATGATATAGTCTACACCCAGATTTTCCAACATCTGACGGACGGCATCAAAATGAGCTTGGCTTTCTTCATCAAGGAAGTCCAAGATAGAAGGTGCATTCTCCACTGCCACCTTGTCTTCTTTTTCCTTAGAGTCCAAGACACGGAGAGGATTTTCCTCCAAACGACGTTGGCTATCCTTCGACAAGGTCTCCTTGAGCGGTGTCAAATAGTCTATCAAGGCTTGACGGTAAGCCGCACGACTCTCAGGATTCCCAAGAGTGTTGAGGTGTAGTTTGACACCTTGGATGCCGATCTCTTTCAAGAAATGAGCTGCCATAGCGATGGTTTCCACATCGGTAGCTGGATTGCTAGAGCCAAAGCACTCGACACCAATCTGGTGGAACTGGCGCAAACGACCTGCCTGTGGACGCTCATAACGGAACATAGGGCCCATGTAGTAGAACTTACTTGGCTTTTGCACTTCTGGAGCGAAGAGTTTATTTTCCACATAGGAACGAACAACGGGCGCAGTTCCTTCTGGACGAAGGGTGATATGACGATCACCCTTGTCATAGAAATCATACATTTCCTTGGTTACGATATCGGTCGTATCTCCGACAGAACGGCTGATAACCTCATAGTGCTCAAAAATAGGCGTGCGCACTTCCGCATAGTTATAGCGCTTGAAAATTTCACGGGCAAAGCCCTCAACATACTGCCACTTGGCAGACTCAGCAGGTAAAATATCCTGCGTTCCTTTTGGTTTTTGTAATTTCATAGGGAATCCTCTTTAAACTTAATAGTCTTATTTTACCATAAATAGAGGGATTAAAACAGTGAGAGGAGAAAATCTCAATAGAGTCTTTTCAGAAAATTCATCAAAAACTTGCCAAATTGTCAGAATTATGAGAAAATAGAGGATATTTATCACGTGGAGGGACTGTTATGAGAGACGATATCAAAATCAATGACCGCGCTTTGGCCTTACAAGACCAAATTATCGAAAAACTAGAGAAGGTTTTTGATACAGATGTGGAATTGGATGTTTACAATCTGGGCTTGATTTATGAAATTAATCTGGATGAAACAGGTCTCTGTAAGATTGTCATGACCTTCACCGATACTGCCTGTGATTGCGCCGAAAGCCTGCCTATCGAAATCGTCGCAGGTCTAAAACAAATCGAGGGTATCGAAGATGTCAAGGTTGAAGTCACCTGGTCTCCTGCATGGAAGATCACTCGAATCAGTCGCTACGGACGCATTGCCCTTGGACTGCCACCTCGTTAATACTCTTCAAACTACTTCAGCTTTATCTCCAACCTCAAAGCTGTGCTTTGAGCAACCTGCGCCTAGCTTTCTAGTTTGCTCTTTGATTTTTATTGAGTATGAGCAGACCAATCACTTTTGAAGATGAAAAGAAGCAAGCCGAAGTTGGCTTGCTTTTTGAGTTTATTTTTTACCTGACTTGTCCATATTCCAGAAGTCTGTCACGGCTCCACGAGAAGCGGATGATACGATGTGAGCATATTTACCAAGGACACCACGACTGTAAAGTGGTGGCAAGGTTGTTTCTGCCTTGCGTTTTTCAAGTTCTTCTTCGGATACGGTCATGGAAATTTCTTTGGTATCTTGGTCAACCGTAACGATATCACCTGTACGGAGGTAGGCAATTGGTCCACCATCCTGAGCTTCAGGAGCAATATGTCCGACAACAAGACCATAAGTACCACCAGAGAAACGACCATCCGTCAAGAGGGCAACCTTGTCTCCTTGACCTTTACCAACGATCATTGAAGAAAGGGACAGCATCTCAGGCATACCAGGACCACCCTTAGGTCCCACGAAACGAACAACGACTACATCGCCATCAACGATTTCATCTGTCAGAACAGCCTGGATAGCATCTTCTTCTGAGTCAAAGACCTTAGCTGGTCCAACGTGGCGACGCACTTTCACACCTGATACTTTAGCAACCGCACCGTCAGGGGCAAGGTTCCCGTTCAAGATGATAAGCGGACCATCTGCACGTTTTGGATTTTCAAGTGGCATGATGACTTTTTGACCTGGTGTAAGATCTGCAAAGTCAGCCAAGTTCTCAGCAACTGTCTTACCAGTACATGTGATACGGTCTCCGTGAAGGAAGCCATTCGCCAAGAGATATTTCATAACCGCTGGAACCCCACCGACTTCGTAGAGGTCTTGGAAGACATACTGACCAGATGGTTTCAAGTCGGCCAAGTGAGGCACACGCTCTTGGATCGTATTGAAGTCTTCAAGTGACAAATCAACATTGGCAGCATGGGCAATAGCAAGCAAGTGAAGAGTGGCATTTGTAGAACCACCGAGAGCCATGGTTACTGTAATGGCATCTTCAAAGGCTTCACGAGTCAAGATATCTGAGGGTTTGAGACCAAGCTCCAGCATCTTGACAACAGCACGTCCTGCTGCTTCGATATCTTCTTTCTTGTCAGCTGATTCAGCTGGGTGAGATGAAGATCCTGGCAAACTCATACCTAGAACTTCAATAGCAGTCGCCATGGTATTAGCTGTATACATACCACCACAGCCACCAGGGCCCGGGCAGGCATTACATTCGAGACGCTTCACGTCCTCAGCTGTCATATCACCGTGGTTCCATTTTCCGATTCCCTCAAAGACAGAAACCAAATCGATGTCTTTTCCATCAAGATTTCCCGGTGCAATAGTTCCTCCATAGGCGAAAATAGCTGGAATGTCCATGTTGGCAATGGCAATCATAGAACCAGGCATGTTCTTGTCACAGCCACCGATAGCAACGAAGGCATCCACGTTGTGACCACCCATAGCCGCCTCGATGGAGTCCGCAATGATATCACGAGATGTCAAAGAGAAACGCATACCAGGCGTTCCCATGGCAATCCCGTCCGCTACCGTGATAGTCCCAAACTGAACAGGCCAAGCACCTGCTGATTTGACACCTTCTTTAGCCAACTTCCCAAAATCATGCAAGTGAATGTTACATGGTGTATTTTCCGCCCAAGTCGAAATCACTCCCACAATCGGTGTTTCAAAGTCCTTATCTGTCATACCAGTGGCACGAAGCATGGCACGGTTTGGTGATTTAACCATGCTGTCATAAATGCTACTGCGGTGACGTTTATCTAATTCAGTCATTTGTTCCCTCCCGTTTCAGTTTTTACTATTATAGCACATTTTAAAGGCAATGAACAGAAGAAAATTCTTGAATTTTCAGAAAATTCTATACAGTAATATTTTCTTTAAAAATTTTGCATTTATTTCTTGACTTTATAAATTAAAGTGATATCATTTAGATATCAAAAACGGGAGGTCATTCTGATGACTGAAAAACTAATCAATTCAAAACCAAATGGTGTAGTAGCATTGATACTCATTGAGTTGGCACTCGTACTTGGTGTCTTTATATTTATAATGGGTGCTGGTTCGGAAAATATTTTTGGAATTATTATCGGTCTTCTCTCTATTGTCTTTGCAGCTTTAGCACATGCTGGTTTAAAAGTTGTCAAACCTCAGGAAGCTCTGGTTCTGACACTCTTTGGTAACTATACAGGTACCATCAAAGAACCTGGTTTTTACTTTGTCAATCCTTTTAGCATAGCAGTCAACCCTGCAAACCACACTCGACTTGGTCAAAGTGGTGATGTTAGCACAAAATCTCCTTTTTCAGGAATGAAATCATCAAATGGCAATGATGTAAACCTTGAAATTGGCAAGAAACAGATTTCTCTAAAAGTTATGACTTTGAGCAATTCCCGTCAAAAGATTAACGATTGCTTAGGTAACCCTGTTGAAATTGGAATTGCGGTAACTTGGAGAGTTGTCGATACCGCTAAGGCTGTCTTCAACGTTGACAACTACAAGGAATATCTCTCTTTGCAGTGTGATAGCGCCCTTCGTAATATTGTCCGCATTTATCCTTACGATGTGTCTCCTAATGTGGACACTACAGGTGATGGACAAGCCGATGAAGGAAGCCTCCGCGGTTCTAGTGAGATTGTAGCTAAACGTATTCGTGAAGAAATCCAAAGTCGCGTAGAGGACGCTGGTTTGGAAATCCTTGAAGCACGTATTACTTACCTAGCTTATGCACCAGAAATTGCAGCTGTTATGCTTCAACGCCAACAAGCATCTGCCATTATTGATGCCCGTAAGATGATTGTAGACGGCGCTGTGGGTATGGTTGAAATGGCACTAGAACGTCTCAATGAAGGAGAGTTGGTAGAACTTGACGAAGAACGAAAAGCTGCCATGGTTTCAAATCTCCTAGTCGTTCTCTGTGGCAATCATGATGCACAACCAATTGTCAACACAGGAAGTCTTTACTAAAGATGGCTGACGCTAAAAAAAAGCAGATCCCCCTTCGACTCTCAACAAAGTTATACGCTGCACTCGCATCATGGGCAGAAGACGACTTTCGTTCAGTCAATGGGCAAATCGAATATCTCCTCACAGAGTGTGTCAAGCAACGGAAGAAAGACGGAAAATACGTCTCAGAAATCATTGACGAACCATTCGAGATTGATATTTAACACCTTCTCCTGTCTGCTGGGTCAGACGGGAGAATTTTTTCATCTTTTTTTGTCAAGTAACTTTACTTTACAAAAAAAATGTGTTATTCTAATATGGTTGATGAAAATCAGTAGATTGAATCGAATTTAAATACCTAAAGGAGAAATCAAAATGGCAGTACCTGCACGTCGCACTTCAAAAGCGAAGAAAAACAAACGTCGTACACACTACAAAGTAACAGCTCCATCTGTAAACTTTGACGAAACTACTGGAGATTACTCACGTTCTCACCGCGTATCACTTAAAGGATACTACAAAGGACGTAAGATCGCTAAAGCTGCATCAGCTGAATAATAGAAGGGAGATACCATGCGCGTAAATATTACACTTGAACACAAAGAATCTGGTGAACGCTTGTACCTTACTTCTAAAAACAAACGTAACACTCCAGACCGTCTTCAATTGAAGAAATACTCACCAAAACTTCGCAAACACGTTGTGTTTACCGAAGTGAAGTAAGCATTCAATACGAATCAATACATAAGAAAGACGCTGATTTTGTACTGACCCCAAAAAGTTAGACAAATAATTTATCCAAAGGATTTAGTTCTGTATTGCACGGGACTAAGTCCTTTTAGTTTTACCTTAATTCGTTTATTGTTGTAGTAATCGATGTAGTTTACAATGGCTTTTTCCAAATCTTCAAGCGACTGAAACGACTTCTCATAACAATAAAACATTTCCGATTTCAAAATACCAAAGAAGGACTCCATCATGCCATTGTCTGGGCTGTTGCCCTTGCGTGACATAGATGGCTGAATTCCCTTACTCTCTAAAAACCTGTGATAAGAATCGTGTTGGTATTGCCAGTCTTGATCACTGTGGAGAATCGTATTCTCATAGTATTTCTCTGTAAATGCCTGCTCCAGCATGACTTTCACTTGTTCTAAGTTGGGCGAAGTAGTTGGAATGGTAAACTCTGTCACATCCGTATAGCACTTTTCCATCGGTTTCGACCCTTCAAACTGGCGTTGAATGAGATTCTCTGCCTTCTTGCCAATCTCTCCTTGGTAGGAAGAATACTTTCGTTTCCGACGAATTCGAGCCGTTAAACCACGGACCGTCATCAGACGTTGAACTTTCTTATGATTCACTGTAAAACCGCGATTTCTGAGTTCGAGAGTAACTCTACGATAGCCAGAATTTCCTTTATGGTCATTATAAATGGCCTGAATTTCGGTTTTAAGCTCTTTATCTTTATCAAGCCCATCCAGTTGTTTCAACTGATAATAGTAAGTTGAGCGAGCTAAACGTGCTGTTTCAAGAAATAAATCTAGTCGAAATCCTCCTGAAACCATTTCTCTAACTGTCTCTGCCTTTCTCGCTCTATAGCTTCGTCCCTTTCCTCTAACTCTTTTAACTTTTTTAGGTAGGCCACCTCGGTACGTAGACGTTCATTCTCCTCCTGAAGTCGTTCTAATTCTGTCATTCTTCCCAAGTTCTCTTTCGTTTACGTCCCATTTTAGCTGGTCTCCCTCTTGTTTTCTCAACAATAGTATACCCGTTTTTCTTGTATTGCGCCAGCCAATTTGAAATCATTCCTTGGTTGGAGAGGGCATAATCAAGACTAACACTTCTTTGCGAACAACCTTCCAGCAAGACTTTCTCAATCATTTCTTGTTTTAATTCAGGGAAATAGTGACGATTCTTCTCTTTTTGACGAACTCTATTCCGTAACGATCAATCAATTTAATCATGTACCTAAGATTAGAATTGTTTATCCCAAATTTATTTGAAAGCTTCTCTAAGCTATATCCTTGTTTTCTAAGTTCATAGATTTGAACTTTGTCCTCATATGTTAATTTCATTTAAAAAACACCCCAAAAGTTAGATTTTTCTATCTAACTTTTGGGGTACAGTTCAAATATTAGCGTTTTTCGTATTTTTTAGTCTTAAAATACGGTATAATAGAAGTAAAATTTAGAGGATGTAGGTTCTATGCAGTCATTAAAAGAGCTAATAGAAAATTTAAAAAATGATATACAATCATTTGAACTTGTGGCAACTTATTTAGGATACAGTCTAGGTGAGAATCCAATAGAAAACTCGGGTGAGTGGAAGATTCTCTTTACTGATAAACTAGAGGATAAATCTAAAGGTGTGATGGCTATCAAGTTTCAAGAAGATTTGAATTCCTCTTCGAAAACAATCGAAGTTAGACGTCTATACAAACAGGTTGAAAAATTAAGAGATAGCTATACAGTTGATTTTGATACTCAATTAGTTGGATTTATCGGAGAAAATCGGATAGTTATTTTCCCAACCCATAGTGGGAATAGAGATGTCCGACTTGACATTAATTTAGAAACAGCTGAAAAGTCATTCTATTTCTCAAATTTTAACTTGTTGAAAAACGAAAATATTCAGATTGAAGAGGATAATTTTGGTTTTGGAGAAGATATAAGAATTCCCGACGGTGTATTCACTCAGCAGCTTTCTAGTCACTTTCTAATGGTTGTCTCGTATTACCGAAAAAAACTTTCGGAACTAATAACTGCAAGTCCTTTAAAACAAGAGTTGAAGGAGTTGGTTGGTTTTAAAGCCCAGTTTTACCTGGAACAAGGTGATTTAATCAACTTGGTTGAAGATGATACCTACACAGCAGTTCTGTCAAATGTAGTTGACACGATTATCCTTAGACAATTGATGAGGAGGTTTTTAGAAGGTTATTACGGTTCTGATGCCTTTAATGTCAATGATATAGCACTAGGAGTTGGAAACGGTACTCTTGATGATGCTTTGAAAAAAATTGCAGAAGCAGAGGCAACTATCCGTATTGGAGATGAAGATACATTTAAAAAACTAAACCGTAAAAAGACTCCAATTAAAAATCAAAACGAAATTAGTTTATTTGATATTTTTGATGACGATGAGCAGCGTGAGACATCAAGTTTAAGTTTAGAAGAAAATAGCAAGGAACAGATTAGTGAAATTAGCCGAAAGGCTACTGAGCAATTTAGAACAGTTTACGATGGTGACTTGTTTGCAGGCAGTGTTGGTCAAGTTGCAGATCGTTTAGAAATTCTTTTAGCGCAAGATTACACTGACTTCTGGACAAAACTATGGCTAGATACAAGCGCCCAGGAGTATTCCTTCCGTTATGAGGATTTACCCCCAAATGCAATTGAGAAACAATATGAAAACTCAATGAGTCAAAACGTTCAAATCAGGATTGAAGACAATAATACTCCTGTCGTATTCTATGGAGAGGATAGTGTTGAGCAAAAAAATAAGGGTGCATACTATACTGATGAACGATTTGTAAACTATATGGTAAAGCAAACTGTTGAAGTTGAGTTTGAAAAACGATTTTTAGGATTAAAAGAGGCAATAAAATCTGGTGAACTTTCTGATATTCAAGCAAGTGTTGAATACTTGCTTGATATGAAAATTGCGGACTTGTCTTCGGGAGGAGGATCTTTTCTACGTGGAGCTTTTCAGCTACTAACGAGAAAACAACCTCTGATGTCAACACTTAATTTACCACAAGAAATTGAAGAGCAGTTTCCTTATTTCAGAGAGGATGACGAGGCCATTTATCAGTGGGAAAAGTATATTCTTGAACATATGATATACGGTGTAGATATCGATTATAAGGCAATTATCATTTCAAGTTTAACTTTGACCTTGTCCTCAATTGAACATCGTCCAAAGGAAATGAAACTCCCATCTTTAATTGGAAGAAATTTAATCCATCAAAACTCATTAATTAATACAGTTCCCTATTTTAGACGAAAAGAAATATATGCTAACTACAGACCAGAGTTGAAGGAATTACGGAAACTTAAAGTAGAAGGATCTGAAAAATACGAAATAAAGAGGACCGAACTACAATCTAAACTGTTGAAATATCTTCCTGAAAAACTAAGAGCAGAAAGTACTTTCTTGCATATTGAAGCTATTGAAGTTAATTTACCCGAAATCTTTTTTGATGAAAATGGTGAATTCATTGAAAACTCGGGATTTGATGTTGTTATTGGCAACCCACCATGGGAAATATGGAAACCAAATTCAGACGAATTCTTCTCCCAATATGATGATACATACTTGTCCTTATCAAGTACGAAAAAGAAAACTAAACGCCAGGGTGAATTATTTGAAACTATGCCACGTATTAAGGATAAATGGGAAGAGGAGCTTAATAGGATCGAGCAAGGTTCCATTTATTTCCGCCACACGGATAATTTTAGTAATCAATCTTGGACTGTTGAAGGAAAGAAAACAGGCAGTGACATTAATCTTTACAAAATTTCTGTAGAACGCTTTTTACAATTGCTTAAACCAGACCAGCACCTTTCACTTATCGTCCCTGATAATTTGATGACTGATCTCGGAGCAACGGGTTTGCGCCACTTGATTTTTGATAATTATGATTTGGAAGAATTCTTATCTTTTGAAAATCGTCAAAAGATTTTTCCGTCTGTAGATGGTCGATATAAATTCGCTGTAACAACTATCAAGAAATCTCCATCACAAAGAGAGGAATTTAAAGCTTTCTTCTACAAACTCAACCTTGATGCACTCAATCAAGAGAATGAAAAAATGGGCTATCCTTTTTCTCTGGTTAAGGAAGCAGAACCTGAAAAGTATTCACTCTTTGAGCCACGTAGTATTAAGGAATTTAATCTCTATCAAAAAATTAAATTGAAATTCCCACCTTTGAGAGAGACTGAAGTAATTAAACTCAGAAGAGATTTTGATAAAACTAATGATTCAGCTTTGTTTTTGCCAATCGAAGAAGCTGACTACCCACTCTATGAAGGTAAATTGATGAATCAATTTAAGCTGGTTGATGTCCCGACAGAAGGTGTTTCTGAATCAGATATCCTCCGAAAAACGGGAGCTGATTATGAAAATTATAGGATTGGAATTCGAGCCATAGCTAGTGCTACTAATCAACGTTCGTTAATAGCAACTTTATTACCTCGTTATACGACAGCAGCAAATAATTTATTGATGGAAAAAGATGTTGATCCAACAAAAATTCAGGAAAAGCTATTTACATTAGGATTGTTAAATTCGTATGTACTAGATTTTGTATTAAAAAAATTGGTTAACACTAATATTAATCAAACATACCTCAAACAATTACCAATCCCAACTATTTCAGATGTTTCATGTTCGGAGGAGATTATACAAATCGTGAAGCAGTTATTGCTTAAAAATGGACCACTATATGAAGAGCTAGAAAACCTGGTGACAGGAGATGGTTTCAAAGAACTATCGCATGATGACTTAATTGCAGAGTTAAATGCCAGAGTCATGCTTGCTTTTGAGCTAACTCGAGAAGATATAATCGATTTGATGAAGACTTTTGAGACAGCTAATCATAAAGCATTTGTAGAAGAAGAAACACAACGGATTATCGCCGTTTACGATAGGATAAATAGATGACAGAAAATAAGGATTTAGAAACAGAAATTTTTCAACGCAAGGTAATTGATAACAGACACCTCTCGATGACTGACACGTTCAAATATCTCATCTCAGATTCAGGCACGCAGACCTTGAGACTTGGAGTAGGCTATTTTTACATTTCGGGCCTCATTCTGATTAAAGATGAATTTCTTCAATTTATGAATGAACGAAATGGTCGTGTACAAATTATTATGGGAAATCAAACTAACCATGAAACGGTAAGTGTTCTGGATGTGAAAACAAGCCAAGAGTACAGAGCCGAGCTTCCGCAGCTAATGAGCGCAGACTTGGATGGTATTCTAAGCGAAGAAGATTTCTTAAAGCAAGTGAGACAATGGATTAGTGAAGGGCGCATTGAGATTAAAGTCTACATAGGAGACGCCAATTATTTCCATGCTAAATCATACCTATTCTCAAGAAGTTTTGAAAGTAGCCAAGGGAAAGCTATTGTAGGTTCTTCAAACTTTTCAAAAAATGGTTTGATAGGAAATACAGAATTAAATGTCTTAGGACAGGATAATTATTTTGCCTTGAATGATTGGTTCTCAGAACTTTGGGAGTCGGATGAGGTGGATAATTTCGCAAGTGAATTGATAGAAATAGTAAAAAGCAAATTTCCAAATTGGCAAAAAGGTAAACCCTATAAATCAACATGGGAGACCTACTATGATTTTGCCCAGATATTTGGTAAGCCTTATGCTGAGTTTAACGAGGAAACTGAATGGTCAGAATTTCTCTATCCTCACCAAAAAACAGGGATTATCGATATTTGGGATAAACTGAATACATTTAGTACTGCTGTATTATCAGATGGTGTTGGACTTGGGAAAACAAGGACAACAGCTGGCATTGTCAAGCTGAGTCTAGAAAGGCAACCAGACTTAAAGACCTTGATTATTGCTGACAATAAGCTAAAGGTTCAGTGGACAGAGGAACTTGCAATCTTAGGTATTTCAGACTCACACTTTCAATATATCTCAAGAGAAAAGTTAGCTTTATCAACCGGTAAAGATCTTGAAAAAATTGCTGAATTCTTTGATTTGATTATCGTTGATGAGGCTCATTTAGGATTTAAGAATAGAGGAACTAGAGCCTATAGAAACTTACAATTAGTAGATAAACATTCTCAAAACCTTGGGAAAAAGATAAAAGGACTTATGCTTACGGCAACTCCTTGGAATAACAGCCGAAAAGATGTTTTGAATTTAGGAAGCCTCTTCTTAGATATAGATAGTATTCCAGCTAATAGACGCTATCAACAATATTTTCTATTTGGAAACAATCAACGAGTTATTAATAAACTTGTTACGGATGATGTAGCCTTTAGCGAATTTTGGGAAGATTTATTCTTACAAAGGACCCGTAAGACTTATGGTGGTCAGAACGTCAATTTTGCCAATCGTAAATTTCCAACTGTCGAAATACCATACGAACCAAGAAAAAACAAAATCTTTACGGATAATTTTGAACGTATCTCAAATTTAAATTTCCCGTATATGGATGCAATACGATATATTAATCCAGAGAGAAATGATATGAGTGGTGACCGCCTGAAATTAATGCTACTAAAACGAGCAGATTCAAGTTGGCAATCATATTTGAAGTCACTGGAAGGTATTAGAGATAAAAACACAACTTTACTTAAACAGCTAGATATAGTAGAAAATTCATCAAATCCAACAAGTGAATTCAAGATGTTTTTATCAAGGAAATATGGTTTAGATGAATATTTATCAAAAAATGTTGGACTCTTGACGACTGATATTGATTTTGATGATTTTAGTGATGCTTCACTTCTTTCTCAATACCAATTTGATTCAAGTATAAAAAAACGTCGCTACTATGAAAAAATAAGTAAACAGATTGACGACATTAAACCAAAACTTGCGAAAGTAACGATCACTAAAATGAAGTCAGACGCTATCAGTGATGATGAGATTTTAAATAACCTGATTAATGAATTACGGTCATCTTATGAATTTATCGATGAGAAATTTGATAAAGTCAAACAGAAGATTGTTCTGGAGCTCTCACGTGGTCGGAAAGTTATCTTAATTTCACAGTTTTCTGATACAGCAAGATATTACTATGATAAATTGCTGAATGATGCTGAACTATCCGATGACAATATGGGATTGATAACAGGAAATGATGATGAAAATCGTGTGGGAAGATACCCAGAAACGAAGAAGGAAATTCTAGATAGATTCTCTCCGTTATCAAAAAATCGTCAGGATATTTTCGGTACTGTCCAAGAAATTAATCTTTTGGTGGGTACAGATACGATTTCCACTGGCCAAAACTTGCAAGATGCGATTGTTCTTATGAATTTAGACTTGCCATATAATCCGATGATATTAGAACAGAGAATTGGTCGCATTGATAGACCGCGACAAGACACTGAGGTTAATGAAATTTATATATACACATTCCCAGTATACGAAGCTATTGATGTGGAACTCAAGATGTCTGAACGACTTGGAAAAAAAATGGCTGGGGTGCTCTCTGATACAGAATTTGATGACATGGTTTTACCTGAGTATACATCTTATCTTGAGGATGTAAAGAGCAAAAAAGGTGAAGCAATTAGAGATATGTTGGACGAAACTGTAGAAAAAACAATATTCAAAAGTGGGCTAAGATCTGAGAAACACTCGTCAGAGTTTAAAGAAGCAAATAAGAGACTTTATGATCTGAAAATATCAAAGATAACACGGATAAATAATCCAGTTTTCAAGACATATAGCTTCTCAGGGAATAGTAATGATCATAGTATATTAGTAGGTAGAGTGTTCTTCAATGATGTAAATGGAGCGCCAATAGCAAAATCTGATAGAATTTTTGATCTTAATAATCTAGAAAATGAAGAAATTATAAATGCAGAAAGACATCTAAGGTTAGCTAGTTCAAAAACAATTGTTTCAACAGCAGATTTACCACAGGAAAAAGCACAGTTTCTTATAGAGAAAGCTCAAGAACAGCTCAATAGTCATAAGCAATCTTTAGTAGATACATATAATTGTGCAATTGAGACAGCAGAGACCAACTATAAAAGTTTGCAAAATAAAGTTTCTGAAAGTGCAGCAGTGAAAATCAGCCAAAGTGTTAAAGATAAGGGAATTGTTTCACTCATTTTGAGTCGTATAGAAGAGGCTGGTTTGAAACCTACAGATGTTAGAAAGATTGCCTATTATATTCGCATGATTGATGAAGAGAGTGAATTGTATCAGTATGTTAAAGAGATTGATGCCGATGTAAATCGATTCTGGCATGAATTCGAAGATTATGCTGAAATATTCGATTTTGCTAATTTAGATTCATCCATAGGTTCAAAAGTTGTTAGGTCGTCTAATCGTCAAGCAAGTGTTGACAAAACAGAAATTGAAATCTTGTTTGGGAATATAGTAGTTGAATAGTTCTGCACAGTGATACGAAAAATTCTAGTATTAATAACTAATTTTCCGAAAAATACTTATTTTTCGGAAAATTAACATTGAGAAATCTAGAGTTACGATTTTTAGGTTTTGCTCCTTCAATACACCTCCTCCCTATCCAAATTTGGATAAAGTTTTTCATTGTTCAAAATTCGAAGAACAGTAGTTCTACTTGTTTTTATTTTATATTTTCACATAATGGCAATATTACAAAAAGTAACTTACACAGTTAAAGCCGAATGCTTCCCAGATACCTTGGGCTTTAGATGAAGGTATTAGTGACATGTTACCAATTATGCAGACTGATATTCAACTTCAAAAAGAGAATAACGTCTTGATCATTGATGCTAAATACTATTCAAGTACTACACAAGTACGTTTCGATAAGTACACTATTCATTCTAATAATCTTTATCAGATTTTTACATATGTAAAAAACCGTCAATATCAATTTGGAGATAATAAATGTCTAGTATCAGGTATGCTATTGTATGCAAAAACTAATGAACAAATTCAGCCCGACAGTCTTTATCAGTTTCATTGAAATCAGATTAGTGTTCGTACATTGGACTTGAATTTACCGTTTAAAGAAATAGAAAAGCAGTTAGATTTGATTGTATTATCTCAATTTGAAGAGCAGTTAAAAATATAGTATCTACAGTTATTTTGAGAACAAAGATCTTTATCAAATTTTTAAAAGATTGAATTATTCATTTATTATGTGGTGGATGAATAAGCAATTTCGACGTTTAAAAATTATTTGAACAAATGAAAAAATCTAACTAGATGCCTCAATGTAGCAAATGATTATAAACTAATCAAGAAAGGTGAATAATGGAAAAAGACTATCTATTTAAATTAAATGTTCAGCCTCATGTGCTGGAAAAATATTCTGGAAGCAGAATTGACACTTTAAAAAATGAGTTGTTACCTAATGTTATTTCATTTTCATTTGGTAACGATATATTTAGTCAGACAGACTCTAATATTCAATTAGGAAGCGATCGGATGGGCTTTCAGATTGTTAGAAACTATCAGGATATTTTAGAATCTGAGGAATATGAACGTTTAATAGAATTGACTTCTGAGTTAACAAAGGAGTATGTTAGGATTAGTAGAGAATATTCTAATAAAAACGGAATTCATTATAGTCAAGAATATTTGGATAAACATCAGGAAGCAATTGAATTACGAAAAAAATTATTAGAAATCTTTGAGGAGTTGAAACAGTCTCAAAAGGAATACAGCAGTTCTACAATTGATAGAATATTAGAAGCAGAATACGATTTTGTAATAATGTCAAAAGTTGGAACAGGTATAGATCATATTCGGAAAGTCAAAAGGATTTCTTTGTTTTTAGAAGAGTATAAAAATAATCCTATAGAAGCTGTGCAAGTAGTATATAAATTTCAGTCAGAGAGATTAAGTATCCGAGCTCGAAGTCAACAGGAGGCACTTACCTTACATCGTATAATTGAACGTAAAATCAATAGTTCAGGCGAATTAGGTGAGATTGGGAAAGTTACTATAAATCCCATATATGAAGAAATTGTATTAAATATTGATCAGCAGAATACCAGGAGTATTGAAATTGTGACAACTTATCCAAACGGTACTGCAGATGAGTTGGAAGATTTGATGGTAGATCCTAATGAATTTTTTAAAACTAAAGAAAGCCGTATGACATTGATGTTTTCAGATGATAAAAATAATAGAGTAACATGGAGAAAAATTTGGAAGTTCTTAATTTTAAAAGCACAACAGGGCTATTTAAGATCTGTCAATAAAAATGGATGTTATATTATTGATGAAGAAAACTCTGTATTACAAACTGAGAGGTATTAAATATGTTACAAAAGCCAGAAAGAAATCCGTTAAAAATTATTTGGTTATCGAAAAATGATATACTTCCAAAAGAACTTTGGATAGCTTATGGTATTTTTTTGTGCATTATAACTGCTATTAAGTTTTGTATGCCTATTCATGTGATTGATGTTGATTTAAAAATCTATCAGACAAATCAGTATATTTTTCTTGCTATCTCGTCATTAGCCTTAGTACTATCAATGTATACCTTTGGTAGGGAGGTGTATACTCTTGATGACTTTGCAAAATTTTATTTAAGAAACAATGGAATAACCTACTATAAATATTTAACAAATTATTTATTTCCGTCGTTGATGTGGCTTGTAGTATTATTTTTTTCAATAATGAGATTAATGCTTATTGTAAAAATATCTAATACAACATTAGAAGTTTTGAGAGTAATATATCTTTCTCAAGTATTATTAGCTATTATATCAACCGTTAATTTAGTAATTAATAATATGAATCGAGTTTCAAATAAAGTCTATATGACTTCAAAAAGTATCAGCGAGGAGTATTCTAAAAAGAAAGAATCTGTTAGTTCAAAAACAATAGGAAGTACGGTGAATACGTTAAATATTAGTGTTGGGAAATTTAAACGTGTAGTACATTTCGGTATTGAAAAACTAGATTAAAAAAGATTAAGATAATTTCGCTTGAATTTATTTTAGAGATATTGTGTGAAAAATAATAAAGGGAATCACTTCTATTGATCAATATTAATTAGATTTTCATAAATTATGGAGTGATTTTCACTTATCTTGAAATATCTTGTATTAAACTGATTTCTAAGAAATAAGATGAAGCTGTGTGTAATAGGTAAAACGATATCGTACTATATTTAACTGAAATTTTTAATAATATTCCAATCTCTACCTTTTTCACTACCTTTTTCTTAGAAATGGTCTTAAAGTCTGGTATAATAAGTTTTATAGGCGTATTATTTTATTTTTACAGATTAAATAAGCATACCTAACTTAAAACGCCTTACTGGGCGTTTTTTGCTTTATTGGCTGGCAGTCTTTAGCTTTTCAGGAGAGATTTATGGCGTTTTATCTTTTGATGTTTCCTCCACTTTTTATCTTTCACGATATGGAAGAAATTATCGGTCTTGTCCCTTGGATTCATTTCAACGAAACCTTGCTGGCCCAAAAGGCTCCAACTATTCTCAAGATCCACAAAGGAATTACAACAGAGGGATTTGCCCTCGCTGTTTTTGAGGAATTCATCCTTGTCTTATCCATCACTTTCTTAGCATATGTTACTCAATCTAGAGCGCTCGAATTAGTTTGGTTAGGGGGATTTGTAGCCTTTGCGCTTCATCTCTTGCTCCATATGGGACAATCAATCTTTCTTCGCAAGTATATCCCTGCTCTAATCACTTCTATCCTTTGTTTTCCTATCAGTGCTTATTTGATTATCGACATCGTGCATTTGTGGCAGGTTTCGACTAGCGAATTTTTCCTATTTTCACTGGTCGGCTCAGGCATCGTCGTCATCAATCTCCTCTTTGCTCTCTGGCTCGGGAAAAAATATTCCGTCTGGCTCATCCATTACCATTAACAAAAGTTCCTTGCAATTTCATTTTGCAGGGAATTTTTTTATCCTCCTTCACAGTTAAGAAGTGTTCTATAGTTTTTTAAGACAAAGCAAAAAGCCCACTGTTGTAGGCTTTCTGTATCATATATCTTAAAATTAAAGCATCTTGTTGTATTGCCGAAAGTTGATAATGCTAGGCTTCTTTAGATAGCTCTAACCATTGATACATAAGGTTTTACAGGGAATTTAGTTTTATTCTGTATTCTTAAGTTTTCTGTCTATCTAAGCAAAAAACTAAGCAAAAAAGAGCTTTTTCAGCTCTACCAATCGATGAGTTCAGCAGGCAAGAAACTAGCACGGTCAAACGTGCTTTTTTGTTTTCTGATGAAATATGTACATACTTTTCCATACTTTAATTTCTGATTGCTGATAGGTAAATTATACCATGAAGCGCGTGCTTTATGATGTTATACCTGTAACTCTTTGCCTTCATCTTCAAACATAATTGTAGGAACTTCTAGCACCTCACAAAAGCCCTCAGATTTGCTTCTAAGGGCTTGGCTATACAGAAGGATAGGCGGGACCGCCGAATGTCGCCCGCATTTCTCGACCCACTAGCTAAGTGGCGCGTTGGAGGCGGATACTTTTCAACCTCTATCCTCTATGTTTTGATTATATCACATTTTTCTCAATTTTAAAGATTATCAATAGTATCCTTGATACTCTGCCATAGTTCTTCGTTACTTAATCCTGCGTATTTCTTTTCTATTTCCTCAATAGGAAGAATAGTAATCTCATCAGGTTGAGAAAGCCAAAACTTCTCTTCTTCTTTAGTCAAGGTATAAGACATAACTAATCAATCCTCTCCAGTTTAAGTGTTCTTGCGAACTCTTCCCATTCGTGATCCAAGTCTTCAACGGTTTTGTTTTTATTTCGTTCGCTGGCTTTTTTTAACAATTCATCCAGATTGTCGTCTTCAGCTTCTGGCCAATCAGAATCATACTTCTCAATCATGTCAATCAATCCTTCCAAATTCAAATTCAAACGCTTCACATAAAATTTTAAGTATTTTCTCTTACGCTATGACTTAATTATAAACTTTCCTATCCTAATATTCAATCAACAAAACACCGTCTCGATAGCTTTTAGCAAAGTCTAGCAGCATCTCAGCCTTGAGACGTTCATACTCAGATTTATCAATCTCTAGTCTCTCGTATAACTGCCATAATTTTAAAACCTCTTTTGTTTGTCTTGTAAAGAGATTGGTGAATATCTCACGTCGTACATCATCTAGATCGTCCCTGAAGGCTTCAATCACACCTATCAACTCTTCAGCTTTGGCTCTAAACGCTCCATCTTGGTCGTCTAGACTCAATTTTACCAGCGATGGATAGCTTTTTAGAAATCTGTATACCTGTTTGACTGTCTCTTTTTTATCAATCTGCATTTACCATACCTGCCAAGTGGTCTAAAGCTTGCTTTCTAATTCTATATACGTTAACCTTGCTTATCTTCATCTCCCTACAAATCTGAGCCAAAGGGAGGTTATTCACATATAACATTGTCAATACTAACCATTCTTCGATTTCATCTAACTGATCTATCATCTCCATTACTTCTATACGTTCGCTAGTAATAGCTTGTATTTGCTTCGCTATCTTATCTCTTAATTCCAAAGTTTCAAGCAGTTTATTTTCAGCGTTATTATTTTTACTTGTAGTAACCCGTGTTTGATATTGGTTAGTTCCTGCAAGCAGTCCACTTTCTAAACTCTGGTACTTTAGCTGCAGTCGCTGGATAAGGTCGTTCCCTTTCTTTACTCTTTTTAGTTGTTCCTCTATTTCTTTAATGGTCAAGTTGATACTCCTTCATGGTATAATAGTTTTAAGGAATAATTTATAAAGGAGTCAGCCCTGTGCTGGCTTTTTTACTTTTTCTAGGAGTTCGATTATATCCCCCTTAACGTTCTTTGTCTCTAAAAGTATCTATATCTTAGGAAATCTTAGTGTTTTATCTCTAAAATAAGGTCTTGTGCCTTGCTATTTTAAAATGTAAAACCTAATCAAAACCTTGTCAAAACCTAACCAAAGCCTAACTATTCCTCTGATTCGCTAAACATAACTTCAGGTAAGCCACAAACTGAAATTAAGTACTGACAAGCGTTATAATCTACCCAAAGAGCTCCCTCGGCTATCTCGTTCCATATTGCACCTTTACGGTGTTCGTTTGGTAGAATTATTCCATTACTACAAATTATCTAAGGCCTCCTAAACTACTTAGTTAATGGGTAGCTTTAGAGGTGAAAAAATCAAGCTAACTTCCTGATAGCACTACATTCCCTAATACCTTTCAACATTTCAAAAAGGGAATTTTTCGTACAGAAGAGGGCAGCGTTCTTATATCCGAACAATACCTACCCCCGTCTAAAAATAAAGGGGGTATCTCTGCCTCCTATCTCGTCTTCATACCTGCTTAGTATCTTGTAATTGATTAAAGCTAAACAATATTTATATAACTCTTTTTTTCTTGATCTTGATTAAGATTTGTTTGTTTGGAAATGCTCCAAATCACTACTTCAGATTACTCAATCCATTCAGCCAAAATCTATCCCCTTTTCTGGTGTAGTTAACAAACTTTTGATAATGCTTGTAATATCGTTTCTGTTTCATGTATTTTGGTCTTTCAGGAAAACTGTCAAACATATATCCGCCACGTCTAGGACTCCAACCTGGCTCTACCTTTCTAGCTTCCCTCAGCGCAAGCTCCCAATAGTATTGGCAATCTGTCTTACTTCGGTTCAGTGTTGACTTGTGTATTTTCTGGCATGATCCACAACCATATAGCAAAAGTCTCTTATAGAGTTTTCTGCATCGATTACCACAAATAGGACAGAGAAAGAAGTAGCGATTGCCTCCCTTGGTTCCTGGTATTCTCGCTAAATCAAAATGATCACGTTCAAAGGTGATATACAGGTTATCTAAGTCTATCTCTAGTTTTCTACCGTCCAACTCAGCTATACCCTGACTGATATTCTTGTTTTTCATTGGCTTTATAAATGTCTCTATGGTTATTGATTTTATAACTTCCATTCGTTCAAAAATCCCCCTATATAGAAAAACCCAAATCTATTGCCTAAATGCTAAAAGGGGATTGCTCCCCTCTCTGTGTTTTATTGATCAGAATAACCTGCAAGGCCTTTATATTCGCCTTCTACGTCCAACTTTTGGAGTAGGCTAATACTTTCATCGCCCAGCATTTCCAACGTACCAAAAGCGGTCATAGAGTCCATAGGGATAGGCTTATCAGAAAGCAAGCGATCAGCATAGTCTAATAGCTCCAGCTCGTAGTTTGTGACCTTATTCAGCAAACTCTCAAAATCCTCCGACTCTTTGAGTTGAAGCACGCGCTCCTGTTTATAACGTTCTTCAAATGCTTCAAGCTCCTCTGGTTGATTGTAATAGTCTTTGAAACTGTCACAAATGCGCTTGAAGGTCTTGTTTAGCTTGTTATCCTCCACATACTCAGCGACCAGCGTTCCCTTATCCTTGTAAGTCAATGAAATTGTAGGCTGGCAATATGTTCCAGTCATATATCCCAGTAGCGCATGACCTGCTACCATAGCAGTATCTAGGTCTTTAAAATCGTAAGTGAAATTGAATGTTTTTGCTTTGTCAGAAAATGTTTTTAATGTCATGCTGTTTCTCCTTTTTCTATTTTTCAATAATCAATACCAACAAATTTTTTACGGTTATCGAGAATAATATACCCCTGTTGTATAGCTAAAATTACAAAATATTTTAGTAGTTTGTCTTCATGCTTCAAGGTTTGGACAAGCTCACTGTTTTTAAAAGTTTCCCATTCAGAAATATAAGAAGCAGAACCTCCATTTTGTGGTGGAAGAAGATCCAATTCACTTTCTTCCATCTTCTCATATATACTCTTTGTGATGTACCTTAAACGTGGGGTTTTAGAAAGCAACTCCCTGGACTGCTTTCCATAATTCCTACCTTGCCACTTACAAATAGCTTTATCAAATACTAAATACTTTCTTACTCTATCAAAAATATATCTCATCGGTTCGTTCTCACCAGCCCACTTAATAACCTCTCCAATATTTTCCATGTAGGGCATTGACTTGAAGGCTAAAAAATTTTTGTCTTGGATAACTCGTTTATTTAATCTCTTCTTTACCACAAGTTCACTACTCCATTTTTTACAATATATATCCGCGCAACGTGGAAGTGTTAAAGGACAGGGTTACAGGGGGCGTAGCTCAATCGCCCCTGTTCCTGTTCCTTACTTCCACATTTCACGAAAATTGGACAAACTAGAATTGACGCTAGGCTATTCTAGTCATGTCCCTCCTTTTACATCTGTAAAATTTACAAGTATTTACAATCTTTTACAACTCCTAAAAAATCCAATAACACCAATGTTTTTCGAGTTATGTTTTATAATTTACAAGTGTAAAAAAATAACTGTTTTACATCTTTTACAATGAGTTGTAAAGAGTTGTAAATTTTACGTTTGTAAAGGTGTAAAATCATGTAAAATTTTTACACTTTTTTTACACCTTTTTACAACTTTTACATTTGTAAAGTTTACAACTCTTTACATATTTAAAGTTGTTAATAAGCAGGATTTTCTTGTATCATTCCATCGATGACCACTATGTTATTATCGGATTCATCAATCAATTTGTCTAAGGTAGGTCTGCTGATTTTGGCAAAACGAGAAAGCTCTGACTTATTGGGTAGTCTATTATTCGCCTGTTCAAAGTTTGCTATCATAGATTTTAATTTGTTTGTCGCTTTTTCTTTCGTTTCTTCATTAGCCCATGCTTTTTCTTTCTGTTCTTTTGAAAGTGGTAACCCTGGTTCGTGATAGGCTAATATTTTCTCCTTATCATTTATCAACTGTGGATAGTAGAAAAGAAAATTTTTCTCCCCGTCGTAATCAGCTTCCGAGGTAACTGCTTCAAGTCTCCAATAAGTTCGCGTTTTTAACGGCAAATCTATGTTATCAAAATGTGTTAGAATTTCCTGCGTCTGTTCAGTAGGTAAATGCTCTAGCGCTACCTCAATATGATTTCGTAGATCCTCGCTTGTTGCTCTCTTGTTTTTAAAACTGATATAATCATTTGTTACGTTTAGCTGAAAATATCTTTTATTGTGCGTAGTCATTACATTCTTGGCCAAATCCCAGACGGCTTCTAGCCTCTCTAGGCGTAACAATTCTGGATCTAATTCCATCTTGAAAAATTCCAACAAGCTATCGCAATGAGCTAGAGACTCTGACCACTGCGCAAAGTCTGAACTTTCCGTAGTCCCTTTCGGTCTATCTCTATGACTTTGTGTATAGATCAGGCCGCCGCCTACGTGTTGGTTAATCTGTTGCAAATAATCCCCTAAGGAGCCCCCAAACTGTAGTAATTTCAAATTATCAATACTATCAATAATAACCACTTGAAAAGCGTTGTTTGGTACTTTATCTTTTACAACTTTGGCTAACTCTTCTAAGGCTGTTGACTTTGGAAGAGTTAAGATAGAAATATTGTCAAGATCTTTTTGCTCAACTTCTAAAAGTTGGGCAATCTGCATGAATTTACTAAAACAGTCGTTTTCTTTATGATTCGTATTGATATACAAGACGTTGAAAGCTCTTTTACTCTTCCACTCTAGCCAATTACTCCCCTGGGCTAAAGATAGAGCTAGGGAGATAACTACGCTAGTCTTTAAGGATCTTCTTGGCGCCGATATGCCCAATACTTGCCCGCGTCTCAACAATCCTGTCAAAATGCTAGCAGATGGCCCTATTGTCTCAGCAGGAACTTGTCCTAGTTTTTTAATTTCTGTCATTAGTTATCCTTTCTGGTTTTTCAATCTTTTCTTTTTCATTTTCTTTAATTGTTGTAACTCTTTGCGTTGCTCAAGCGTTAATTGTCTATTTTTCCAAGTGTAGCCGTTGGTAGTCCGGACAGATTTTCTCTGTCCGGGGAATCTTTCAAAGCTAGCCATTTTCTACCCCCAAAAACTTCAGCACGTCCGAAACTCTATAATAGATTTTCCTGGTATCTTCTAGTGGGGGCTGGTATCGTCTTAACCCTGCTTCTTCCCACTTTTGGAGTGTCTTATACTTTATATCTAACTCAGCCATAGCCTCCTGAGCTGAAATTAAACCTGTCAAACGCGGTTTAAGTATATCACGCGCCTCCAGGTATTTTTCTACAAGGTTTAAAACACCATGGGCTAACTCGTTTTCGCTTTCTTTGCTTAAACTAAACATAGTCTTCCGCCCCCTTCAGTAGTTGCTTGTAGCTCTCTAAATCGGCATTCAAAAGGACAGTCAGACGCTTCTGCTCCTCTTGTACTTGGTTATAGAATGCCTTTGCTCCGTCCAGTAACTCCTCTTTGTTAGCTGGGATAAAGTAGCCTCTAAAAGATCCGTGACGTACCCCAACGATAGGAACGCCGTAGCGCGTGATCAGACGGCTGATAATGTCCTGTACGGTTCTTTCTGCTAACTTGGTCATTAAGCTGATTTCTGCCCCTGTTATGGAGTTCTCAGCCCCCACCTTGATTAGTCTTAATACTCGTTTGTCATTCAGTGTTAAATTCATTCAATCCCTCCCCATACATTGACCCCTGCAAGCTGGATATATCGCCCATAATCAGGGGTTAAACTTTCGCTAGGTGTTTCTATCGTCTGTTTGCTTTCTCGCTCAATTTGGGCGCTTTTTTTGCGGTCTCGGTGGTTTAGATAAAGGAGCAAGCCAATCAATACCACAACAATGACAATCGCCTGTGTGTTGCTTAAATCTAGTTCATTCATGCTATGCCCTCGCTTGATAGCTCTTGATATAGTCCACTTGGTTTCTATGCTCCATCTTCAGGAAGTCGTCCACCTCTTCGGTGCTTACTTTACGATTTAAGAAGTCAACAATGAACTGAAAGAGGTTCGGGCGTTTCTCCTTGATTTCAGTCATTAGTTCATCAAATTCTGCTTGTGTCATGTTGTTTAGGTCTGTTGTCATGTTATTCCTCCATTGGCCTTTTAATCGTCGTTTCCTATACATGATTAGCACCACTCCAAACGCTGGGCGATTGCCCCAAGTTGGCGAACTCTTGGAGTGATGACCAGTTTAAAGAGTTAGCGCTCTCCGTATGGTCAAAATGTCCTAAATATGCTATAATTTAGGTATAAATCTTTACTAAAACCCTTTTAACAATAGCTTGCCTACTTTGTTAAATTCGTTTTAGTGTTAGTGTGAAAGGCTTCGCTGATTGGTCTCGGTAAGCCTTTTTTGTTGCTCTCACGCGCATTTAGTGCGTGATTTTTTATTTCTGAATACCATAGCCTTGATTTCCTGATAACTCATATTCAAGCCAATCATGGTTATGACCATATCCTCAAATGCCTGGTATTGCTCCAGCTCGTCACTGGTCAAGCTATCAATACCGTTATAGCCCCCACGTTCTTCCCTTAACTGCTTCGCGTTCCCGTCGGTTACTGCCTTTAGTAGTAAGTTGTTCATTGTGCTATGCGCGTGCTTTGGTGCTTGTTCCCAGTTCTCAATACTGTCATGCAGCGTTTTTCTTTTTGGCTTTTCTAGCGCCCTCTGCATACGAAACTTAGAAAGTTCCTCACGCATTTCAAAGAATGCTTTGACTAGGTTCTTCTTAAACTCTTTTACGGGTTCTGTATTTCGTAAGTAAGTGATCAGCAAGGTTGCTTGTTGCTCATTCAAAATATAGTCCCGTATATTTTGCCCACTCTTTGAAGGTGAAATTTTAAATTGCACCTTTCCGAAGCTTTCAAAGTCCTCTCGGTGCTTATTCAGCAAAATCTTCAAATGTCTGTGCTTGATTTCTGAACACTCTGCCACAATACTGCTCAGCGTATACGGCTCTTTCTTACCATCCATGTAGACTAGTTCCATTGGTTTGCTCCTTTCTATTCTTCTGGTGTCAGTAGCTCATCTAAGGTTACGCCCAGATATTTCGCAACTTTTAGCAAGGTTTCTGTTTCAGGGTTTTTGGTACGTTCATAGTACAAAGCTGTCAAAGTGGTTTTAGAAACACCCGTAGCTTCGTGAACGTCTGAAACTTTCTTGCGTTGCTTTGCTAAAATAATTCTAAGATTATTTTTCAAAGTTTTGTCCTCCTTGTTGTAATTTTGTATTTACAACTTTGATGTTATTTTGTAAGTTGTTGTTTACAGTTTACAAAAAAACAAAATAACTGTCAAGTAATATTTACAAATCGTTGAAAAAAAAAACATCGTGATGTAAAATAGGTTAGTAAGGAGAATACCTATGATAAAAACAAACTTAAAAGAATTACTCGAAAAAAATAAACTGAGCATTAACAAATTATCAATGGAAACAGGCTTATCCCGCCCAACTCTAACCTCTCTCTTAAATAACGATAGTAAAGGAATTCAGTTCGATACACTCGAAACTCTTCTGGATTTCTTCAATATTCCTATTTCAGATTTTTTTACTATTACTGACAGAGAGATATTATTTTATTTTCAGGAAGTATTAAACTTTGATAACTTAGAAACAGTAGAAAATTCAACGATTCATAATAGTCAAAATGATGACGGTTCTGTAAATATAAAACCTAGTGAAGCTTTTTTATATAATTGCCAAGTGGTAGATCACCAAAACAAAACAAAACCGTTCTCTCTTATAGTGTCTCCGATAGAACAGGAAAAGAAATTGCTAATAGTAAACCTAGCTTTTTTTAGAGCTAATCAACAAAATAAAGCTGAAGATACTTCTGATATAAATAAATTTCTCTCAAGGCTCAATAATGAAGCGATTATAAATTTAATTCAAAGCGTTATATCAAATTGGTTAAAATATTACACAAAAATAAACGAACTTGATTTATTCTTAAATTCAATGGTATTTGTAGAGATTGTTGTTTTTGGGTTTAAAACCAGGATACCTGTAGTTGTTGATATTCATAAAGAGAATACAATTGTGAAACTGTCTTTTGAAACATATATAAAAAACTCACCTAGAGTTGGGGACGATGTCTTTAGTTCTAAAGTTTCTTTTATTAATGCAAAGGAAGACTAAACCCACGCGCCACAATATAGAAAACATTTTAAGAAAGGAAACGTATGGAAGATTTAAGTAAAAGATTAGTTAATAAAAGTGTCGAGGCTTTTATTATGGGGCTTGAAATATATAACAAACCTACAATTAAGTACAGAATTGAGGGTTTTAGTTTTTTTATCTGTAACGCCTGGGAATTAATGCTAAAGGCTTATATCATTAATAATAATGGTGAAGAATCAATATATTTTAAGGATAGTAAGGATAGAACGATATCATTAGAAAATGCAGTTGAGACAGTATTTCCAGATAAACATGGATCATTACGAAAAAATCTAATTCGAATTATAGAACTTAGGAATACTAGTACCCACTTCATAACAGAAGATTATGAACATATCTATGCCCCATTATTTCAAGCATGTGTTTCTAATTATATTTCTAAAATGCAAGAGTTTCACAATGAGGATATCACAAAACAAATTGCACAAAATTTCTTGACTTTATCAGTCCGCATCGACCAACTTAATCAAGAAGAAATCCGAGCCAAGTACTCTCCTAAAATGGCCGAACGTATACTCGCCGAGCAAGATAAAATTGAAAATGAAATATCTACTAATAATTCTGACTATGCTGTACCTGTTGAAACTCGATTTTATATCACTAAGCGAAAACAAGATGCTGATTTATTTGTTAAACTTGATAATACTGCGGAAACGAGTATAGGTATAGTTAGAGAAATTAAAGATCCAAATGCTATCTATCCATTAACTACTAGGGAAGTTATTAAAATTGTTAATAGACATCTTAAATCAAAAGGGATTCTATTAACAAAAATAGTCGGTGGAGAAAAACAAAAAAAGACGTTTACAACAAACGACTTACAACTTTTTAATACATTTTATGATATCAAGACAAATCAACGTTATTGCTACCATTATAAAATTGGTAATCGATACGGCTACTCTCAAATCCTCTGCGATTTTATAATTGAGGAAATCGAACGAAATCCTGAAACGTTCGTAGAAAACTTGAAAAAAAGACAAAAAAAATAAGATAACCCCAGGCATATGTGAATTCTCGTCCATCGACTTACTCCCCTTTGGGAACACAACGTTAATCCTTCGCAAGTTATCTTGTTAATTCTATTATACCACGCGCGTGGGAAATGTAAAGTGTTTTGTTAGCTAACTGGTAAACTAACTTTAGAAAAAAACTCTCAAAAAACACTGTAAAATAAGTGTTTTTACCACTTAACAATTAAGCATATAAATTTACCTATCTAACTTGTTAAACTTGGATACAGGGCAATCTGTGAAGCCCTAGCATGATTTAAACCACAATCTAAAACCTTTTTAATAATAACTTGCCTGCTGATGTATTTTAGAAAGGTTTATCATCATGAAAATAACGCAACATACAAAAAAAGACGGATCAGCAGTCTACCGCTCCAGTGTCTATCTGGGCATTGACCAGGTAACAGGAAAACAAGTCACAACGAAAGTCACGGGACGCACTAAAAAAGAGGTCAAGCAAAAAGCCCAAGACGCAATTATAGACTTTAAGGTAAACGGCTCGACCAGGTTTCAAGCCTCCACTATATCCACCTACGAAGAGCTGGCTAGCCTATGGTGGGATAACCACAAGCATACAGTAAAGCCAAATAGTCAGGACGCTACTAGAAGGCTCCTAAAAGGTCATGTTTTGCCTCTCTTTGGCTCCTACAAGCTCGATAAGCTGACAACTCCACTCATTCAGTCCATTGTCAACAAACTAGCAGAAAAGACCAATAAAGGCGAACCTAGGGCTTATCTACATTATGACAAAATCCACGCGCTAAACAAGCGTATATTACAGTATGGTGTAGTTATGCAGGCTATCCCATTCAATCCAGCCCGTGAGGTCTTGCTACCTCGAAACAATCAAAAGGCAAACCGCCAAAAAATTAAGCACTTTGAAAATCAGGAACTAAAAAAGTTCCTTGATTATCTTGATAGTTTAGACAGCAAGAAGTACCGCCATTTTTACGAGGTTACTTTATACAAGTTTCTACTGGCCACTGGTTGCCGTATCAATGAGGCTCTAGCGCTTGAATGGTCAGATATTGACCTAGAAAATGCCATTGTCCACGTCACAAAGACTCTAAACTATAAGCAAGAAATCAATAGCCCAAAATCAAAGTCTAGTTATCGGGATATAGATATAGATCAAGCAACTGTTAGCATGCTGAAGCAGTACAAACGTAGACAAGTAAAAGAGGCTTGGCAACTTGGACGTACTGAAACGGTGGTCTTTTCTGATTTCATACATGAGTACCCCAATAATCGAACCTTACAAACCAGGTTAAGAACCCACTTCAAACGTGCTGACGTTCCTAACATTGGTTTTCATGGTTTCCGCCATACTCACGCTAGTCTCTTGCTTAACTCTGGAATACCTTACAAGGAACTTCAGCACCGCCTAGGTCACTCGCAAATCAGCATGACCATGGATATATATAGCCACCTCTCAAAAGAGAATGCAAAAAAAGCCGTCTCATTCTTTGAAGCAGCAATGAAATCAATCTAGCAAATATCTAAGCAAACCCAGAATCAACCTTTTAAGACAAAGTAAAAAGCCCACTGTTGTAGGCTTTCTGTAAGATATTTCTTAAAATTAAAGCATCTTGTTGTAGAATTCAACGACAAGTGCTTCGTTGATTTCTGGGTTGATTTCGTCGCGTTCTGGCAAGCGAGTCAATGAACCTTCCAATTTTTCAGCGTCGAATGATACGAATGCTGGACGTCCAAGAGTAGCTTCTACTGCTTCAAGGATAGCTGGAACTTTCAATGATTTTTCACGAACTGAGATCACTTGACCTGGAGTTACGCGGTATGATGGGATATCAACGCGTTTTCCGTCAACAAGGATGTGACCGTGGTTTACGAATTGACGAGCTTGACGACGAGTAGTCGCAAGGCCAAGACGGTAAACAACGTTATCCAAACGACGTTCCAAAAGAAGCATGAAGTTGAAACCTAGGATTCCGCCTTTGATTTTTGTAGCTTGAACGAACAAATTACGGAATTGTTTTTCACCTACACCGTAAGTGAAACGAAGTTTTTGTTTTTCAGCCAACTGCAAACCGTATTCTGACAATTTAGAACGGTTGTTTGGTCCATGTTGTCCTGGTACGTAGTTACGACGTGCCAATTCTTTACCTGTACCTGTAAGTGAAAGGCCAAGGCGACGAGCTTGTTTCCAAGATGGTCCTGTATAACGTGACATGTGTATGTCCTCCTGATATAAATAATATTTCGGTGGAAATAGTCACTTAGAAAGCCCTGATTCGTGCAGATGCCCTTCGCCTAAACAGCCAAGGTTACTTGTCATAAGACACCTGTTGACGAGCTTCATGCTTTCCTGCTGCTATTTCACACAAAGGCTATTGTACCATGAAAAGCTAGATTTGTAAAGGGATTTATCAGTTGAACTAAATTATTTTAATATTACAGTGTCAACAAACAGCACTCCCTCTATCTTTCTAAGTGGTTTTTTAGAATAAAAATAGAGTGAGGAACATCTGAAAAGACTTGACTTAAAAATTCTAGATGTTGCTTGTCTTCACTATCCAAAGATACAGTATGTTTTACATTTACAGTGCCATCATTATTCTCAATAATTTGATGACCAAAAAGAATATCACCAACTGGAGTTGCCGTTTTATCCCAAAATTCTTCAAGAGGTTTTACAAGCGTGAGCTGATATTCCATAGGGGGCATTCCTTCGAGTTCCATAGTTCCGTATGAACCCGTCTCAAATCCACCTTTTAATGTAATATTTTTTAAATCTTCTTCCCAATCATACCACTTTTCAATATTTTCATAGTAGGCCCATACATCTTCTTTTGATGCTCTTATGTTTAAACTAAAACTAAATTCCATTTTGACACTCCTTTTAATATAAGTGTACTTATTATAAAACAACTTATAATGTTTGTCAAATGATTTTTCATCATAGCATTAGCATTTCTTCTAAATGGGCTACCTGCTTTGGTTCTGCTTTTCATACTGATAAAATGGGATAAGAACGATGTCTTGGTCGTATGGCTTGATATTCGCTCTCTTATTTAGCCATTTAGGCAATAGTGCAATTCCTTTCCCGTTTTCAACTAAGCTGATAATATTCTCAAAAGAATCAATTTCTACAACTGATTTTAAATGAGTAAACTTCATTAAGCTTTGTTCTCTAAAAGGGCAATTTTTATCTTTATTAACGAATATAGGCATTTCCTCAGTAGCCTTTATATTGCTCGAACAAGCATAAACTGACTCGATATGCCCGATAATCTCATCATAATGCTTTAAATGTTCAATTTTTTGAAAGCAAAAAATTTTATCAAAGTCTTCCTGATGAGCAATGATTGGTATATCCGAAGTTTTTTGGATATTGATCTCACTTTTATTCAAATCAATTGTTTGTGAATTATTAATATCGTGATTAAATAACAATTCTGAAATTAAGATGGATATTTTCGAGGTTTCACATTTCTTTTTTAATTTCTCTAAATTGTTAGAAGTTTCCTTACAAAATTGATAAAATAAGTCTCCACTTTCTGTCGGGACTAAACCATTATATTTTCTGTAAAATAATTTCGTATCTAATTCAGTTTCAAGCACTTTCAATCTAGCGCTGAGATTAGATTGTGCATATTGTAAGATCTTTGAACTTTTGTTTATTGATCTTGTCTCATAGATCGTCACAAAAATGCTCATATCATTAAAATTCATTTAAAACACCTTATCACTTTTTGTGATAATTATATCATTTTTAAGTATTATTCAACATGATATAAATCATTTATACTGTGAATAGTTAATTAGAAAAGAGGTACCGCAATGCAAGCAATGCAATATACTATAAAATTACCAGCAGATTATGATATGGATATCATTAGACAACGTGTCCGAAATACAGGTCATTTGATGGATGGATTCGACGATTTGTTTTTCAAAGTTTATTTAATCTCTGAAAAATCTGAAGGCCAATTATTTAACAGTTACTGTCCGCTATATATTTGGAAAAATACCAACGGAATGACAAAATTCATATTTGATGGTTACTTTGATCATATTTTAAATTCGTTTGGCTGGCAAAATATTGAAATCGGAATAACTTCATCAGTCGAAATATCTGATCATTTTGACTCAAGTAAATATGCTACATTAGAAGTCATTGATATAGAAGCATCTGAAAGTTTAAAATCCTTTACCATTCACGAGCAAATGCAAAACAACGAAAGTGGCAAAGCCGTTATTTTCAATCCTGATAAATGGAAAAAATGTATCTTTACTTTTTATACCAATAAACCCGACACACAACTACCAACATTTGAGATTTTGCACATTTCACAATAAGCGCTTATGATAAGTTATAGGGAAACGCCTGAGCAAACACTTCTTCAGTATTTTGCACACTATGATAGTATACTTGCTCTTCCCAAAATTGTATGACCTTTACTGTCATCGGCTAAATGAAAAAATCGTTACGACATGTAACGATTTTTTGGCTATGCTATTAACTCAATTCGGCGATAATAGCCTTGAGCTGGTCTTTGGTGTGAACACCAGCCCCGTATAAATCTGACACCCCCCTAGTGTCAGATTTGAAATCACTTGATTTATCAACCATTCTAGCAACTGTGTCATCTTGTAAGAGACCAAGGTAAATTCGATTAGCTAGATTTCCTGATTTACTTGTAGATTGTTGAACCTCATGAATTAATCCATACTCTGTGAGTTGCTTCTTAATTCTTAATAGGGTAGATTTTGAACAGTTAAGGATCTTCATCAAATTAGAGTTAGAATATACCAAATAGATATTTCCATCTTCATCAATCCAATTATTCTTGAAAGAAAGATCTAGTCTATCTTTAAGCATAGCATAAGCGGCTTTTGCATCTAACCTCATATCTTCATAAATAGGATTTTCAAACAAAACCTTTGGTAAGGCATAAAAGCGATCAGATGTCTGATAATGGCTGGCACTAATAAACTGAATTTGTCTCATCAATTACACCTCTTTCAGTCTAAAGTCACCGTTCACGTTAAATCCTATCAATCCAAAGGCCTCAAGTTCTTCTATACTTGCTATTATTTCTTTTCGTATTGAACCTGTTTCCTTCATCAAAAACTGGATTATCATCTCTCTTGAAATTCTCTCCTTACTTTTTCGTCTCATAATTTTACCTCCTAAAACACAAAAAAGAGCTAACGGAATTTTCCGTTAACTCAATATTTTCTATTTACCTCAAAACCTAGACACTTACTACGCCTTTATTTCAAATTGAGGCTGAATGTAAATTTGCTTCCTAAGCCATATTGACTTTCTGCTGTGATTTCGCCACCAAGCTGATGGGCTAGTTCGCGTGCAATCGCAAGTCCTAATCCATGTCCACCTGTCTTCATATTGCGCGAAGTTTCTACACGATAAAGTCGTTTAAAGATCTTTTCCAAATCCTCAGGAAGGATTCCCTGACCCTCGTCTTTCACACTGATTCTCAGCTCTTGTTCTGTTAATTGGGCAAGAACCTCGATTCTGGTTCCTGGTTCTGAATATTTAAAGGCATTGTTTAACAAATTGACCAGAATGCGAGAAAGTTTGTCAGAATGGCTCTTGATTTTCGCCGACTCAGGTGATACTTGAATGTAAACATCTCGCTCCTCTTGTTCAATCTGGAGTTGAAATTCACTCATTGACTCAATCAACAGCTGATCTAAAAAGACCTCTTCGACTTCTTCATCAGCAGTATCTTGAGGTTGGGTGTTAAGAGTCAGAACATCCAATTCCTCCACTAGCTTGTTTAGACGCTCGGTTTGCCGACCAATCGTGGCTAAGTAGTGGAGTCGCTCCTCTTCCTTAATCACTCCATCTAGAATTCCCTCCACAGTAACCTGAATGGAGGTAATGGGAGTTTTAATATCGTGAGAGAGCTGCGCAATCATCATTCTCTTTTCTTGCTCGCTCTCATCAAGTGATTGAAAGGTGGCTTGCAAATTGTGGGACATGTCATTAAAAGCCTGGCCCAGCTCTTGAAATTCTAATGGTCCCTTGGTTTCAATTTCTGTGCTGAAATCCTTGCTTGCTATATCCTGAGCTTGTTTTTTCAAATGTTTCAGAGAAGAGAAAACAGGCGACAAGAGAAAGATGCTCACTGCAGCGCCAATGAAACTAGCAATCAAGGTCATTCCAACTAGAAAGTAAACTTCGCTTTTCTCGATCAACATCCGTTGGACTGCCCAGAAAACGACCAAAATCGTTAGTAGAGTCGACACTAGATACCCCACTAAAATATAGTTTTTTAATTTCATTTTCTACCTCTTGGTCTTTCCATCTTATAGCCCAAACCCCAGACAGTTTTGATAGCAGGAGCATTTGAATTCGTATACTTGGTCAACTCTTGCCTCAAAGCATGGATATGAACATTGAGTGTATTGGTATCATCCACATAGTCCTCTTGCCATACCTTCTCATAAAGTTCCGTCTTTGAAAAGACTCTCTCGGGATTGCTGGCCAATATCCATAGAAGCTCAAAGGATTTTACTGTCAATTCCAAAGGTTGATCCCCGATGCGAACTTCATGAGTCACATGGTTGATCACTAAGTCACCAAACTCGATCTGTTCTGTCTCTCCTCCACGGCTAAGGCGACGCAAGATATTATTCACTCTTAAAACCAATTCGCGTGGGCTAAAGGGTTTGACTATAAAATCATCTGCCCCCAAACTTAATCCATAAATCTTATCCTGTTCGCTTGTCTTAGCAGTTGTAAAGAGGAAGGGTTGATCCGGAGCGATATACTGAACTTCACTGATAAAATCATAACCATCCATATTGGGCATCATGATATCTGTGATAATGAGGTCGATAGATTTTTTTCTGAAAAGCTCTAATCCCTCCTTACCATCATGGGCGACCAAAACGTCGTAACCTGCCTGTATAAGATAGCGGTTTTGAATATCTAGAATATCTATTTCATCATCAACCAGCAAAATTGTCTTTTTCATCTGACACTCCTTCGATAAAAACAGTGTTATACTTGCTTTAGTATAACACTATTTTCTCTAATGTTTAAGTGATTTGAATCTTAATCTTCTCGTTTGGTTGTCAAACCCAAAAGTCCAACAAGACCTGCCAAGGCTAGACCAAAGATACCAAGGCCAGCTGTAGCTGTTTTAGCTTCCCCAGTATTTGGTAGCATCGCTTTATCATCTTTTTTCATCATATTAGCCATTGGGCTAGAAGCTGGTTGATCTACTTTCATATCTGACATATGGTGATTTGTACCCATCATACCCTCAGTCGTACCTGTAGAGCCTGTTTCAGAAGGCTTCGTATTCATCTGACCTTGTTGAGATGGTATTGTCGCCATTTCTTTTCCACGAAGTCGAATCGTTACTTGACGAGTAGCAATCAGATTGGTCAAATCAGGTTTGCCATCTTTAGAGCCATAGACTTTAACAGTAGCTAGGTATGTATGGGTTCCGTTAGCTCGAAGTTGATCTAGAAGGGCTTGTCCTTCTTTGCCAACCGTATTGCCATTCAAATCCACTTCGTAGAAATATTGGCCTTTAGCCAAGCCTTCTAGTGGCAATAGAGCAGGATTTTTAGCCGTTCCGTTATCTGACCATGGGGCTTTGTCTGAAGCTTTTAACAAGAGGCGAGTCAACATACCATCTCCACCAAAAGCTTCGTATGGAATGACTTGGTTGACACCGGCCAAGAAAGGTCCAGGAACCTTAGCCTTATCAAGGTAGCTAGATGGAACATCAATCATGTCTTTGACATTGTTAACAACAGAGTCTTTAACCTGATTTGGTGTGGTCAAGCCATTCAAATTAACAGTCAAATCTTTAGTCGCTACGAGGTTAGTTAAGTCAGGCTTGCCGTCTTTCGCACCGTACACCTTGATAGTAGCTTTATAGCTTTGAGTGCCGTTTTGTTTCAAAAGGTCAAGTAGTTCCTTGTCAGATTTTCCTTGAGTGCCAGCCAAATCCACTTCATAGAAGTAAAGGCCTTTGCCCAATTTCTCTACTGGTGGGAGAGCAGGATTTTTAGCTGTTCCGTTGTCTGACCATGGAGCCTTATCAGAGACTTTCAAGATCAGGCGAGTCAACATGCCGTCACCAGCGAAGAATTCGTATGGAATGACTTGGTTGACACCCGCTGTGAATGGACCTGGGAAGTTGGCTCTATCCAAATATGAAGCTGGAACATCTACTGTGTCTTTGGTGTTGTCAGCCACACCTTTTTGCACTTCAGCTGGAGTGGTCAAGCCATTCAAATTAACAGTCAAATCTTTAGTTGCTACGAGGTTAGTTAAGTCAGGCTTGCCGTCTTTCGCACCGTACACCTTGATAGTAGCTTTATAGCTTTGAGTACCATTTTGTTTCAAGAGATCAAGCAACTCTTTGTCAGATTTGCCTTGGGTTCCGGCCAAGTCTACTTCGTAGAAGTAAAGGCCTTTGCCCAATTTCTCTACCGGTGGGAGAGCGGGATTTTTAGCTGTTCCGTTGTCTGACCATGGAGCCTTATCGGATGCTTTCAAGATAAGACGAGTTAACATGCCGTCTCCAGCGAAGAATTCATATGGAATGACTTGATTGACACCAGCTGTAAATGGTCCTGGGAAGTTAGCCTTGTCCAAGTAAGTGGCTGGGACATCTACTGTATCTTTGGTATTGTCAGCCACACCTTTTTGGACTTCAGCTGGAGTGGTCAAGCCATTCAAATTAACAGTCAAATCTTTAGTTGCTACCAGATTAGTTAAGTCAGGCTTGCCGTCTTTAGAACCGTACACCTTGATAGTAGCTTTATAGCTTTGCGTGCCGTTTTGTTTTAAGAGGTCAAGCAAGTCTTTGTCAGATTTGCCTTGGGTGCCTGCTAAATCCACTTCATAGAAGTAAAGACCTTTACCCAATTTCTCTACTGGTGGGAGAGCAGGATTTTTAGCTGAGCCGTTGTCTGACCATGGAGCCTTGTCGGATGCTTTCAAGATAAGGCGAGTTAACATGCCATCACCACCAAAAGCTTCGTATGGAATAACTTGGTTGACACCAGCTGTAAATGGACCTGGGAAATTGGCTTTGTCAAGGTAGCTAGCCGGAACATCTACTGTATCTTTGGTGTTGTCAGCCACGCCTTTTTGCACTTCAGCTGGGGTGGTCGCTGGTTGCGCTTCACTGGCTTCACGGTCTTGTCCAGAAACTGTAGACGCAGGACTTTCCACAGGTTTAACTGCATCTTCTGTTTGTTTCTTAGAGTCAGGTTGTGCTTGTACTTCTTCTTTTGGCGCTACTGCAGGCTCTTTAGCAGTTGCATCCTCTTTTTCTGAAGAGCTTGTAGTATCCAAGCTTGCTTTAGGTGCTGAGTCTGCTTGTTCTGAAGGAAGAGCTACATCGACTGCTTTTTTGAGAACCTCTGCTGGTAAGTCGCTTTTTTCACTCACCGAAGCAGCGTCTGGCACGACTTGGGCAGGAGTCGGATTGACGACATCAGCGCGTGCAGAACTTGGTTGACCGACTAGGACAAAGAAGCCACTAGCCACAACAACTGAAGCAACACCGACACTGAGACGGCGAATAGACCAACGAGTATATCTCTGATTTGGATTGAATTTCATAGGATTCTCCTTAGAGTTTTCTTTTTTTGATGACTCTAGTATAATCTCCTAAAATTAAAAAGGATTAAGAAAAAGTTAAAATTTTTCTTAAATCCCTCTTATAAAATACTTATATTGACTCGTTAATTATTGGAAAGAGAGTATCCCTTCCTCTTCTACTCAGTCAGCTCTGCCAAGGTATCCAAATGTTGGTTATTAATGACGGCCATGATGTAGGCATCTGCCTGCAAGAGGTCATTGGGTCCGAATTGGACATCCAGAGGAGCATTTTCGTAGGCACGAAAACCAAGTACGTTGAGGTTGTATCGCCCACGCAAATCCAACTGACTGAGGCTTTTATCTACCCATGATTGGGGGATTTTCATCTCGACAATCGATACATTCTTGTCTAGCTGAAAGACGTCTACACTGTTATGAAAGAGGATGGTCTGTGCCAATGAGCGCCCCATTTCAAACTCTGGTGAGATGACTGCGTCTGCCCCAATTTTTTCTAGAACCTTTTTAGCTGTATGGCTTTTGACCTTGGCAATGACGGTCGGCACTCCTAGACTCTTGCAGTGCATAACCGCGAGAACACTGGACTCCAGATTTTCCCCCGTTGCGACAACTACGGTATCACAGGTGTCAATCCCCGCTGATAGAAGGAGTTCTTCATCCGTGATATCTCCAACTACCCCACGCGCCAGCACAGGTTCAAATTGATTAATGCGTTCCTCGTGGTCATCAATAGCAATGATATTCATGTCATGCTTGGCTAGAGCAGCCAAAACACTGCTCCCAAAAATTCCCAAGCCTAAAATTCCAATTGTCCGATCTGACATCGTTCTTCCTTTCTTATCCAATAGTGATATCTGCTTTCATATAATGAATCGTATCTTTCTTGTCTGGCTGGTATTCCGCTACACTGACCAGTAGTGTCAAAGGACCAATACGGCCAATAAACATCAGCAACATAACGATACTGAGGGCTAACTTACCTAACTCCGGCGTTAAATTTGCCGTTACCCCAACAGTTGCAAGTGCTGAAATGGTCTCAAACATGAGGTAGATAAAGCGCGGATTTCCTTCTGCGGTTACCCCTAGCAGAATCAAGCCCAGCAAGAAGGTCAGCAAGAAGATAATAAAGACACTGAAAGATTTTTGCACGGTTCGAGGTTCAATAGTTCTCCGAGCCACATTGGCATGAGGCAAGCCCAATAGTTCGCTACGAGCAAAGACCAACAAGACAAAGAAGGTCGTAATCTTGAGCCCCCCTGCTGTCCCTCCAGGCGCCCCTCCCAGAAACATCTGCAAGATGTAGATCAATAAGGTAACTGGTCGAGCCTGGGTGTAGTCAATTGAAGCAAATCCTGCCGTTCTCATGCTGACGGTCTGGAAGAAACTAACCAGCAGTTTCTCTGGAGCGCTGAGATTTCCAATCGTCCCAGGATTGTTCCACTCAATTAAGAGAGTCGATACTGTTCCAAAGAGCAGAATTCCCGCCGTTAAAAAGAGAACCAGCTTGGTATGGAAACGCAGGCGGCGTTTTTTCTTCTTCCCAAACTGGGTCGCTAGGTCAAACCAGACCATAAATCCTAGACCACCCGTGATAATCAATCCTGCAATCACTAGATTGATCAAGGGGTCCGTTTGAAAGGCTACCAAACTCGTACTTCCAAAATTATCAAATCCAGCATTGCAGAAAGCTGAAACAGCCAAAAAGATAGAGGTTAAAATCCCTCGCCCCCAGCCAAATTCGGGGATAAAGCGGAAACTCAAGAGAAAGGCACCAATTCCTTCCACCAGAAAAGTCGTCAGAAAGATTGAGCGGATGAAGTCCTTTAGAGACTGGGTTTCTCCATAACTGAAACTTTCTTGAATGGTCTCACGACCACGAAGGCTGAGCTTTTGCTTGCCTTGGATATAAAAGATTCCGATAAAGGTCATGAGACCCAATCCACCGATCTGGATCAAGAGCATGCAAATCAACTGGCCCCAGATATTGTAAGTAGAGGCTACCGGCTGGGTAAAGAGCCCTGTCACACAGACCATGGACACGGTCGTAAAGAGATGGTCAAAGTAGGTCGCTTGTGACGTTTCTGCTTGCACAAAGGGGAGACTTAAAAGAAGCGAACCTAAGAAGATTACTAGGGCAAAACTTAAAAAGATGCGACGGGCTGGCGATAAACGTCCCAGTGTCGTCCTGATTTTTTCCAAAAAAGATTTGAATAACATAACTACATTCTACCATAAAAACAGTCAGAACACTCACATGTGGTGCACAATGGCAAGACAGAGTTCGAGTGCCTTGTCAAAAGCTTCAGAGCCCCAGTCACGACTGTCGTAGTTGTCTAGATCCGCCAAGGAATCTGCGGTAAAGAGCAATTCCCCCCAGACAACCCCACGTAGTTGGGCAACTGCCGCAAGAGCAGAACACTCCATCTCCACAACAGCACAGCCTTCTTCCTTGCGATAGGCAACTTTTTCAGCCGTCTCTCGATAAAAACCATCTGTCGTCCAGGTCATGACCTCCTCGTAAGGAATGCCTCTTTGTTCCAAGACTTGCTCAATGGCAGAGATAGCCTCAATCTGCATCTCCATATAACGAGAAGGCGCTACATAGTGGTAGCTGGTCCCCTCATCTCGCAAAGCGCGAACAGGGACGAGAAAGGCATTTTCCTCTATATCGGCTAGGACACCACAGGTTCCAGTGGAAATGATTTGCTCCACACCATAGCCAATCAACCAATCCATAAACTGGGCCGCTGGGGCAGAGCCCACGGGCGCCTGGGCTAGACAGATCTCCTCGCCCTTGTAGTTGAGGACATAGACTGGATAAGTCTTGGTGGCCGAAACGAACTCACCAACACAATCCGCCCCTACTTCCTGAGCGTAGCGGTCAATCTCCTCCTCCAAAAATGCATAGATGCACTTCTTTGGCAACTTTAAATCTAGCCCCTCGTGATTTGGCATAAGGACCGCCTGAGGATTGTCATCAAACTCTAAAATGGGAATCGCATGTTTCTGAATCATAGCCCACCTCCTCTAATTTTGTACTATTGTATCAAAAGCTGACGAAGTGTCAAGGAGTTGACTTTAGCAAGCCAGTAAACTCCTCTTCCATACACTTGAGAAATCGTTGCGCCGCTGGAGAAGTCGGTTTCTGTTTTGGCAAAGTGATTGAGGACTTATAAAAACATATCAAATCCAATAACAAAAAAGACATGAATCTGAAATAAGCAGAACATGTCTTTTTTAGCTTGTTTGAAAGTCAAGTAAATAAACCTTAGTTCTTCTAGAACTCCCTTATTTCCACAAACCACCTAAAATCTGTTTTTCTAATAAGTCTAGGTCCTCTTCCTCTATTTCTCCGTTGTCGCTAACGATGTACAGCTGAGCGAAGTAAGCCAACAATGGACCAACACAAATACGAACCATTTGAGGAATCGTTAACTCTGGATTTACACGTGGATCTGCTAGCAATTCTTTATGAAGCACTCGAAGTTTATCTTGAATAGCATTCCAGATAAAAATCTGTTCATTTTTTAGTTTTTTATTTGAAAAACTCTCCTGCAGAATGATTTTCATCAAAGCACGATTTTTTTTGAGATAGCTCATACGATCGTGGACGAGATAACGAACCCTCTCTTCTGTCGTTTCAAAAGCTAAGAGTTCCTCAAAAAAACTACCGAAAATGCTTGGGACTACAGGATGTAAAATAGCCGTCAGTAGATCATCCTTCGTCTTAAAATACTTAAACAAAGTTGCCTGGCTTAGTCCAGCACGCTCAGCTATGTGAAGAGTTGAGGTCCCATGGTAACTCCTAGTTGATATGAGATCCACTGCTGCCTGCATGATTTTTTTCTTTCCTTGAGGGTAATTCGCTTCTTCTAAGTAATCTTCAAACGATTCAAAAACAGTCTTATCCATCTAATCTTCACACCTTTTTAGCATTATTTATGTTGATTTCTAAACTTTACGATAACGACGCAATCCAACAATATTGAGAATTGTTAAAATGATCAAGAAAATCATTAAAACACCAAGATTTGGCAAAATATCACCAAGATTGTGTCCGTAAAGAATAATCTGGCTTATTGCATCACCAGAATAGGTTAATGGCAAAAATTTCCCCACAGTTGGAGCCCATTCTCCCATGGATGACAATGGAATAATCCCTGAGAAAAAAAGTTGGGGCATAATCACGAGAGGAATAAATTGCATCATTTGGAATTCTGATTTTGCTAGAGTAGACAAGAGAATTCCAAAAGCTAGTGCTACAAGAGCCAGTACCACATTAACTATTATAACATTTAAAATACTTCCTACAACTTCTACATCTAGTAGCCAAATTGCTGCTAAAACGACAACTGCCGTTTGAAAAATCGCAATAATACCGTAAGACAACATATAGCCATAGACGATTTCAGATCGTTTCACTGGTGTTGCTAACAAACGTTCTAGTGTTCCACTGGTGCGTTCTTTCAAAAGCGCCATACCTGAAATCAAAAAGACAAAAAAGAAAACTACAAAACCTATCAAAACCGGAATCATATTGGTAAAGAAGCTTGTGTTTTCATCTCCATACTGGTAAGACTCCTTGATTTCTGGTGTTTTTGCGTCCGAGTCCAATTGTGGAAGAGCTTGTTTAACACGAGATACTAACTGATCGGTGCCTTCACTGGCGATACTTGTCCGTAACACTTGTCGTATCATAGATGTTTTGGAGGCGTCTGTGTTTGCGTAGTCGACCTGGTACTCACCGTTTTTATAAGAAATCACAGCATCGACTTTTTCATTTGCTAGCGCTTCTTTGGCTTGATCTAAGTCTTGATAAGTCTCGACGTCCACATGATCGAGCTCATCCATTTTCGTTACCAAACCAGTTGGTAGATCCTGTGTTGCTAACTTGACATTCACGGTTGTACTAGCTGAAAACATGAGGTTCATCAACCACATGATAAAAACAGGTGCTATAAACATCAGGGCTAGAGTTCGTTTGTCACGAAGTAATTCTTTGATGACTTTTTTTGCAATCGCTATTGTTCTCATTTTACTCACCTTCTGCTTTTAAAAATACTTCTTCAATACTTGAAACTTGATAACTTTCTTTTAAGTGTTGCGGTGTATCAAAAGCAATGATTTTTCCGCCTAATAATAAGCCGACCTTATCCGTCAACTCTGCTTCATCCATAGCATGGGTAGTAACTAATATCCCAACCCCATTGTCTCTAAGCGCGAATAATTCTTTCCAGATTTTCTTTCGAAGAGAAGGGTCGATTCCAACTGTCGGTTCGTCCAAAATCAAGAGTTGAGGATTTCCTAAAAGCGCGATAGCCAGTGACAAACGCCGTTTCATTCCTCCAGAATAACCAGATACCGCCTTGTTTAAGTAGTCTGTCAGATCTACTACTTGAGCTATATAAGCAATTTCCGCCTTCAGGTCTTTTTTAGAAAGCCCCTTTAGCTGACCAAAAAATTCCAGATTTTCTTGGCCTGACAAGGACTCGTATAAAGCATCTGATTGGGCCATATAGCCAATATCTCCTAAAATATGGCGATTGGGCATAGTGTGATTTAACACTAAAGCTACGCCTCCATCAGCCTTTTCCATTCCTAACGTAGTCTTAATCATAGTTGATTTACCAGCACCAGACGGACCAATTAATCCTATAATTTCTCCTGGCTGCAATTCAAAGCTGACATGATTCAGAACTATTTGATGGTCAAAAGATTTTACTAAATCTTGTAAATGTAGTAATGTTTTCATTTACTTCCTCCTTGGTGAGTTAATACTCACTTTTTAAATCACCGAAGCTATTATAGTGAGTAATCACTCACTTGTCAAGAGAAAGGGTTAAATTCTTTAAAAAAATAAAACACCAGATTCGTATCTGATGTTTATAATGGATAGCTATTGCTTTTAGAGCTGTTTCTAAATCTCTTCACGATACTCCGAAATGGTCTTTCCTGTCCACTTTTTAAAGGCCTATTCTTCCTCTACTTTTCTCAGCCAATCCTACTACTGTCATCACAATAGCAACCTTGATAACCTTAGCTATGGAAATTCACTTTATCCGTTTTTATATGAAACAGACCAAGAAGTTCTCAACTCCGGATTGGTATTTATTCTAGAAAATCCTTCCTACATAAAACTCTCCCTTCTCTTTCGAGAAAGGAGATTCTTTTTTATCCTTGTCCGCCAGGGGCTGGACCGTCGCCTTGAGGGCCTCCATTTGGTCCACCGCCTCCAGGTATAGAATTGACGATTTCCGTTTGTTTTTCACCGTTGAGATAGATATCTCCACCTGTGTAGGTCGCTGTTCCATCAAAGTCAAAACCTGTTTGACCAGTCATTTTAATGGTCCCACCTGTGACCGTAATATTGCCGTTTGAGTCGATTGGGTCTGTGTCTCCTTGGCCGACTTCTACAGTCAGATTCCCGCCGTTCATAGTGAAGAAGATTTCATTCTGTTGGGCGTTTTTGTTAGCTGCGTTGACTCCATCATCTGTTGAGTAGATGCTAATATCCCCACCGTTGATAGTGATTGACTTACCTTCAAGTCCTTCTGTCGAATTCTTGACGGTGTAGGTACCACTATCGATGACGAGGTCTCCAGATGCGTGGATGCCATCATCTCCTGCTGTGACGGTGATGTTGTTGTTGGATAGGTACATGGTCCCAACTGAAGTATCCTCGTCATTGTCCACCTTGACCCCATCCTCTTTGGCATCGATGGTCATGGTCGTACCAGTGATGTTGAGTTCATCATTGACATTGAAGGCATCGCCAACTGCTGTGATGTTATAGGTTCCACCCGTGATGTGGAGGGTGTCGTTGGCCTTGATACCATTGTTCTTCTTGCCATCTACATTGAGAGTTCCTTTCCCGTTGATGGTCAAATCCACCTTAGAAAAGAGAGCTGCGTCTGCTTTTTCGTCACTGTTAGAGCTTGAGTCAGAGAGACTGTTGGTGGTTCCCTCTGCTAGAGTCAAGTAGACATGACCAGCTGATGTCGCAGATATCGCTGCATTGGTATTGGTCATGGTCGCGCCTTTTAGGACTAGGTGAACATCTGCAGACTTATCTGCCTCGATCTTGATCTGCACTCCGTCAGACTGACCTGAAATCACATAGGTCCCAGATTTTGTGATGGTCACTGTTGATTCAGAGACTGTCACCCCATCTCCAGAGACGTTTGCAGATGAGCCAGATAACTCAATCTTAGAGGCTGTGTTTTCGTCATAAGAAGTATCATTGTCCTTCTCTGTAAAATAGGATGATTGGTTTGTCTTTGTTGCAGTTGTTGTGGCACTATTTGTCGTTGCATTGGTATTGGATGTAGTTGTTGACTGGGCACATGCTGCCAGCAGCACCATTGCCGTTAAACTCGTTGCGAGTAGGGTCCATTTTTTTGATTTCATACCTTTTTCCTCTCCTTCGTATGATATAGCTAGACAGTCTACAGAAGATTCCTGAAACAAAACTAAAACTTTTCTGAAAGTTTCCTTAAATTCAGTTTCGCTCAGTATTCTTTTGAAAGGGCTACTAGAAACAATTTGAGAGTACTAAAATGCATTTAATAGTTTTTAAAAGCAACATCCCCAAGTGTGATGTCACTCTAACCCAAAAAGCCAAAAAAGAAAAATCTATAAGACTAAGATAAAGATTATAAAAAGAACAGCCCAAGCTGTTCTTTTTAGTTTTCTTTTACAGGGACTTCCTTGATAACACGCGCAGGATTCCCAGCTAGGACAACATTGTCTCCAAAGGACTTGGTAATCACGGCACCTGCTCCTGCAACTACGTTATTTCCCAATGTCACTCCAGGAAGGACAATGACGCCACCTCCAGCCCAGAAATTGTCTCCAATGGTGATGGGCTTGCCATATTCGACCCCTGAATTGCGTTCATCCGGATTCAGTGGATGAAGTGGGGTTAAAAACTGACAGTTGGGGCCAAGCATAGCGTTGTTCCCGATGCGAATCTGACAAACATCCAGCATGGTCAAGTTCCAATTAGAATAAAAATTTTCCCCTAGATGGATATTGACTCCATAATCGACCACCAAGCGTGGATTGACGTAGAGATTTTGTCCAGTTGAGCCAAACCAAGTCTTGATAATATCTGCTCCCTTCAAGGGATCTTCTTCCTTGTTAAAGGCAGCCTGTTTTTAGCGAGAAGCCTGCGCCAAGGTCCGTAATTCAGGATCCGACGGACGGTAAGGCTCCCCTGCTATCATTTTCTGGTATTCGCTAGCCATCTTATCACCTCACACTTACTTTGGACCCATCATATCAAAAAGCCTTTGAAAGGTCAAGAATAGCCTGCTTTCTAGACTCTCGAAACTAATTCCCTCCCAAGTTAAAACAACTTGCTTGACAAAAGCTTGACTTCATGGTTTAATATACCCCATAAGGGTATATTTGGAGGTGCCTATGTTTCACCTATTATTTACAAAAATTGACAGTATTTCTACCAGCGAGTTAGAAGCTAAACTCAGAGAACCGATTCAGCTACTAGATGTTCGGACGCCTATGGAATTCCGGAGAGGCCATATCAAAAATGCCAAAAATGTTCCTTTAACGGAAATCGGTTCTTACACACCAGCGACAAAAGAAACACTCTATGTTATTTGTCATTCTGGTGTGCGAAGCAAACTAGCTGCGAAAAAGCTAAAGAAAAAAGGCTACGATGTCATCAATGTCCGAGGCGGTATGAGCGCTTGGACAGGCAAGGTCATCTAGAAGCATAAAATAATTGGCTACACAGCCTTGAACCTTATCGAAGGTCTGAGCGATAATATCCAATGGTGTCAGCTCAAAGACGATCTGACTAAGGGCCAAAAATCCCTAGATGTACGGATAAGTGGCGAATTTCAGGGGGGCGACCCAAGGTCGATACCATTCATATCCCCCTAAACAAACTATGGGAGAACTTGGATGAACCAGACGCCTACATCAGCGTTTTGCGTAGCTAGATCACAGAGCGTAGCCTCGAGCGGCAGGATTTACCGTCCAAAACCCTGATAGCGCTTATTCACAATATAAAATGTCTAATCCAGAAGGAGTCAAATATGGAAACGAGTATCAGCATGGCTGATTTTTATGAAAAATACCTAAATGAAAATCTAAACCTTATCGATGTACGTGAAGTGCACGAATTCCAAGCAGGACATGTACCAGGTGCCAAAAATCTGCCTTTAAGTACCTTGGAGCAAGGTTACAAAGAACTCAAACCTGACCAGGAATACCATGTCATCTGTCAAGGTGGAGTACGCTCCGCATCTGCTTGTGAATTTCTAAGCACCCAAGGCCTTACCGTTATCAATGTAGAAGGTGGTATGAATGCTTGGTCCGGTCAAGTAGAATAAGCAAAAAACCGATTAAGTTCCTTAATCGGTTTTTTCATTTCTGCAACCCAATGATATAGGGCTCGTAGCCCGTCGCTTTTAAAAAAGAAGCAACTTTATGGTATCTAAAAAGAGGTTTTCTCATTGGTATTGGGGGAACTCATCCGTTTGGCCGACATGATTTCTTTATCGAAATAGACTTAAATGCCTTTGTCTGCATTGTTTATCAATAGCAAATTAGTTTATTTCCGTTTAATCAGGTATCGGATGGCCTTTTCTAGGCGTTCCTTTTGAGCCTCGGGGTCGTCTAGTGGTTGGTTGATACAGTCAGTGAGATTTTCAGTAATGATCATCTCAATCACGCGCTCAACGCTAGATTTCACTGCTGTCAACTGCGTAACAATATCTGCGCAGTCACGATCTTCTTCAATCATCTTTTGAATCCCACGTAACTGACCCTCTGAACGTTTCAGGCGTGTTATATACTTTGAGTTTGTCATTAATTTATCCTTGGTCACTTTTTCTTCATTATATCTCGAATAAGGGGCTTTGTCAAAATTCACTTCCTGTCTGTATTTGTAGGAGGCAACCTCTCCTCTGTATCAGATAGAAAAGATTGATAAGCATGGAAATGGAAAAGAAACTCTGTCCTCCTTGAAGCTCGATGGGAAGTCACGTTTCCTTTCAACCAACTGACCTTTATGCGTATATCTTGGACAAATTGGACAAAAAGGCTAGGATCACTATCCCATAGACTATAACTAGAGCCAGCCCAAATCCGATACCAAACCACTTGTAAAACTTGTCCATTCCGCTGTAACGTTCGACATAGGCCCTGGCCGGCTTGTCTGGATCATACCAGACCGTCAGCTCCGAATGAAGGGGGAAATGGGTCTGCATCAAGCGTTTGAAGGAAACAAAGGAGTTACTGTAGCGAGTGATCGAAGGCGCTAGCATATCTTCTCTTGTATAGTCCTTTAAAAATTTAGTAGTCCCCCACGGAATTGTGACCGTTTTGAACATAAAATACTGCAAGGTTTTCTTATAAGCAATCCCATCCACCGTGTATTCGACGATAGGTGGATACCCCTCACGAAAACGGCTATAGCCGATAACCGTTCCCTGTACGGATGACTTGGCAAGGCGGACCAACTTCTGATCCCGAAGATAGAGGAAAAGAAAGGTCCCACACACAAATACAAAAGATAGGAAGATGACGATTGTCCCAACTATCAAACCAATCACTTCTTTATTCATATGAACTCCTCCTGTTATTTAATACGGTAAAATCCCAAAACGAACTCGTCCAGAAGGACATTGAAGCTCTCGAGTCTACTCTTCGGATTTTTCTTTTGACTGTTTTTCTCTCAAATCTTTTACAGATTTCGATATGATATCTCTCACCTGTTCGTCAGTAAGTCCTGGAATCTGGTAATAAGGATTATTGGACTCACTTTTTGACGGTTTTGTTCCTGAACTTTCGGTTTTAGAACTTTGTTCAGTCGAAGACGAGGATTTCGACTCTGAGGAACTGGATTCTTTGATCATAGAGGAACTGGACGACTCAGACTCAGAAGGCTTGGACGTTTCAGGCGTTTTAGAATCAACCTTAGGCGGCTTGTTTACTTGGTCGTTCGGCTGTTTCACAGGTTTATAGAATAGCCCAAAAGACAGCAGCAAGGCCATCAAGATCCCAATGCCAGCAAAAGTTCTTTTATTAGCTTCAGCCGAGGGAACCTTTACTCCCTTTGTACTGAGTATTTTCCATTCTGGATGCTCTTTTTCTATGGCTTTTTTCTGTCTCCTAAGAGGACCAAGTAGAAAATGATTAAAAGGCACAATCGTTACCATAGCCACCGTTATAAGCGGGACATAATTGGAATGACTTGATACCAGTAGAACATCGAGTATAGCGAGAAGAATGAAGAGGAAACGCCCCACAAACTTACGAACTTGATGCTCTTTTTTGATCTGCAAATATCTCTCTTGTGACATTATCATCCTCTCTTTTCTATTTCTTCATTAAATATCACTTTCCCCTGTTCATATTTTCGCACAGCTAAGAACCAGCGGATAGGGTTGTTTTGGAATAAGAAAAGGTACAACAAGGCAGGAAAGAGACCTGCTAAAGGCGAGAAAAAGATTTGTATATCAAATGCCTCTTGCTTATTGAATGAGTCAATAGTGCCCGGAATTGCAGCAGCAAATATTACTATAGTAGTCATAAAAACTAGTAGCATGACAATCATAAAAGCCAACATTTTCGCAAACGTCGCTTTTTTCTCACTAAAATTTTCCCAGAACAAATTTGAATAAACTGCTTCTTTAAACTCTTTCTTTGTTGCTCCTTGGACTCGTTTCACTCCTTTATATAAGGCGACTTCCATCATCCATATAAATCCAAATAGGATAAAGGAAAGACAAAGAATAAAAATAGGAACCATCCCACTATTATAACGAAGGCCTGAGAAAATTGGTATTGCAACAAATCCTCCGAGTAAACCTAACAAAGAGAATATAGCAATTAAAGGAGCAATCCCCCTATTCGATCTCCTAGCTCCTTCTGTATTTAAGAGGGCACTCTTATCGGCTACGAGAGCCTCTTTTGTTCGCGTGTTATAGTAAACGGCCTTATCACCGCTCTGTCCTATAAAAATTATTTTTCTCATATAAAATCACCACGGTTTCCACCAATCACTATAATCAGAAACTTCAATTTTATCATAGGTTGTTGATAAAACATCACCAACCACTGTTAATGGTAATAGCGTTTCTCTCGTGTTTCTAGTTCTTCTTCTCCCCAAATATCACTTTCCCCTGCTTGTATTTTCGTACAGCTAAGAGCCAGCGGATTGGATTGTTTTGGAATAAGAGCAGTACGACACTAATTGGGACGATTGTTGCTCCGATGGGTACCATAAACATAGACGGCTCAAACCATTCATGCTCATAGTAAGGAATGAAGGTCCCAGGTATGGCAAAGAACACAACAATAACAAAAACGAATAGAAGAACGAGGATAACAAATAGATACAAGATGATTTTATCGACTGTTGGTTCCTTATCTGGTGACTTCCTCCAAAATTTACTACTTTCAACTGCTTCTTTAAACTGCTCTTCACTTGCTGGGACAAGCGACTTAGCCCCACTGTAAAAAAGTTTTTCAAATCCATAAATACTTCCGATAAAAACGAAAAGGATAGCGGCTAGATGGATAGGTGCCATCCACTCACTCAATCTAAAGGGTGCTATCAAGGAACGAATCCAAATGCTGATGATAGCAACTAGCAAGAAAATAAAGAAGACAACCCAAGGCCACTTGGATTTCTTTGAACTGATGGCACCGTCGGTTTCTGACGAGGCGCTAGATTCTGTCGCTAAAGCCTCTCTCGTCTTTGTGTTATAGTAGACGGATTGCTGGCATCCTTGGCCTATATAAATGATTTTTCTCATCTTACATTTCTCCCTCTTTCCCTCGGCTACTGTCCTGTAATGTCTCCATCAGCTCCTTGAACAGTCGTTTGCGCGTTTTCATCCGAAAATCATAAACTATATATGTAAGAATACCAATCCCTAACATGTACATAATTAAAAATTGAAAATCAGAAACAGCCAGATAACGATAGGCTGAAAAAATCGTTATTAAAACAAAAATGTAGCCAACTACTGTCAACGCCCTAGATTTTCTCCTAAGTGTTTTGATATTGGCTTTTGTCAGCCGGACTTTTCTAAATCTATCTGTCTTCATGTTGCGTCGGGTAGACTTGGCAAGGAGAATGGTCCCGAAAACCAAAAACAGAGACATCAGGATAAAGAAAATCAGATTGAAAAGGGATGAGACATCTCCAAAGGTTTGGTTGAGCAACTTTGACAGCCGTTGGAAGGAATAGATTGCAATAGGGGCTGCAATGGCTGAATAATTCATGCCTTGTTTTACACCGTAGAATACTTGATTCTTCAGATCATAATAGATAAAATAGTCCTCCAGAGGGCCCATACTAATTAAATTTTTTACACTTGTGTCCATCTTATTTCCCGTCTCCTAAACTCATACGGATGTTCAAACAGAGTCCTACTTTCTCTCAAAAGCATCGTGACGACGATTGCCAGCATTCTAGCTGATTTTTAGCATTTGCCTTCCTAGAGAAAGAAAAGTTTATTAGTATTATAGCATGAACCCCCAGAAAAGGGAAAATATCCCCGACCGATGCCTTTGCCAGATCCAAGAAAGGTTTCGTCATTTCATAAAAAAGCGAACAAGTCCGCATTCTAAAAACAGAATACGAGCTTATCCGCCTTTTCCTATGTCTCTAAAATAAATAATGTGTTTTCCTCGTCTCATCGTGCCAAGCGAATGCGGGTTACAATCCCATCTGGGTCTACAAGATCCAGTTCACTCGAATTTAGCCATTTGATCGGTGCTTCTAGCTCTTGTGCTTGCTTAACGATGTTCAAGAGTTCTTCCTTGCTTTCGACCTCAAGGACATAGTAGGCCAAGCCTGACAAGCCTTGCTCACGCGGAGCCAGACCTTTTCCAGCCCATTCGTTGACAGCCAGGTGGTGATGGTACTGACCAGCCGCTATCCAACTAGCACTAGGAATGCTAAATTTATCTTCTAGTCCTAACACCTTTTGATAAAACTGGCTCGCCTCACGACTATCCTTCACCGATAGATGGATATGCCCCATTCTCGTCCCTTCAGCTAGGATAAAGGGATCCACCTTTTCCCCTAACTCATAGATGTCCTGTGCCGCAAGGGCTTCGGTCACACCGATAATGCGACCGTCTTCTCGAATATCCCATGAAGACACTGGCTTATCACGGTAGAGTTCAATGCCATTCCCTTCCAAATCCTCTAGATAAATAGCCTCGCTGTATCCATGATCTGCACCCCCAACCAGAGGAATCCGCAAATCACTTAGGTGTTTCAAGACATCTGCCAAGGCTTTTCGTGTCGGCAACAAAATCGCCAGATGGTAGAGCCCATAATGCTCCCTTACTTCGCCAGACTTTTCTGCCTGAATCAAGTGAACCAAGGCTTTTCGACCAAGTCCCAAAATCGCTTCTGTCTCTGTTTGAGATAAAATCTCCAAGCCAATAATCTGGTGATAAAAAGCCGTTTGACTCGTCAAATCCTTGACATTTAAAACCGCCTCTGCTAGATAAATGTGGCTTTGGTATGCATAAGTCATAGGGTGTCTCCTTTTTCGTTGTAACTTTATGTATTACATCAATTATACACTATTGAGATAAAATGTCAACGAAGACAACTCAAAAGAGCTGGAAACCAGCTCTTCTTTTTATTTTACAACAAGCTCGTAGCGAGTTTTGCTGGTGAAAGTTTCCCCTGCTTTGAGAATGACTTGGTCTTTGAGGTCACTATGAATGGCATCTGGTAAAGCTTGCGCTTCAAGGGCAATCCCATTGTGTTGCACCATTGGCTGGCCTCCGATGATGACACTCTCATCCACAAAGTTTGCTGTGTAGACCACAAAGCAAGGGGCCTCTGTCTTGAACAGCAGGAAACGACCTGAGTTTTGGTCATAAAGGAAACCAGCATTGTCATGACCTGCAGGAAGAGCAAATGGGTGATCCAAACCAGATACCAACTGGATTTGTTCATCTTCCTCTGCAAAGATGTCCTTCAACAAAGCTCCATTGTAGATGTGTTTAACCACATCACGATTAGCATCTGGAGTCTTATCCGGAACACCGTCCGGAGCAATTGGGTAAATGCCCTCCGTATTTAGCTGGAAGACATGGCGGTCAACTGTCTGCGTGAAATCACCAGACAAGTTGAAGTAGCTGTGGTTGGTTGGATTGACAAGCGTATCCTGATCTGTCGTCACCTTATAGCTGACTTCGTAGGCGCCAGTTTCTTCCAAGTGGTAGCTGATCCAGATCTTGAGATTACCAGGAAATCCTCCTGTCCCATCTGTACGCTCTGTGTAGAGGGTCAAGCCATGGTCGCTCACCTCAGTTAATTCAAACAAACTTGAATCCCAACCTGTTGAACCACTGTGGTTACAGTTGCTAGCGTTGTTGACTTCAAGATTATAGGTCTGACCATTGAGCTCAAATATCGCACCTGCAATACGGCCCGCTACAGGACCTACACTTGCTCCATGCTTAGGACTATTGCCTACATAGCTATCAAAATCATCAAAGCCCAAGATAACATTGGCAAAATTTCCAGCCTTGTCAGGTGTGACATAGCGCAAGATGGTCCCACCATAAGTCATAATTTCTAGTTGGTAGCCACTGTCAGTCTCAAAGCGATAGGCCAAGACATCCTTGCCCTCATGATTTCCAAATACACGTTCTGTGTATGCTTTCATTCTTCTCTCCTTTGATCCATTTCTCTCAAGTAAACAAACCATAGAGAGTGTATTCACCATCTATGGTTGTAGTTTCTATTTTCAAAATCCTTTGTCAGAAAACCTTAAGTATCTTCTTAACAAAAGGGGATTCTTCTATACCTGTTTTATGCTTCTACACGTTCAGTCCATGAAGTCGCTGTTGTTTGAAGAACCTTGTTGAGTTCGCCAATGTTCTCAAAACCAGTTGTACGTAGCCACTCACGAGCCGCTGCCTCACCATCTTTGATGTAGGCTTCAACTGATCCAGCCCATGTTGCACGTCCACAAAGAACACCGTTGAAGTTTGCGCCTGATTCGTGGGCAAAGACAAGTGTTTCTTGGAAAAGTTTAGCTGAAACTCCCGCACTCAAGTAGATATATGGCAAGTTAGTTGCTTCATCTTGCGCTTTGAAGAAGGCTGCTGCTTCTTCACGAGTATGCACGATTTCACCTTCGCCAAAGCCTTCAACGTATTTGACGTTGACTGGAACTTCTACTTTCAAGACATCGATGTTGAAGCGTGGGTCTGAGAAGACCTTCATAGCACCGATAACCTTGTGTGGTTTTACTTTGGCGTATTCTGCAGAACCTGCGTCAGCGATTTTTTCATCGTAAGCCAAGATTTCAAGAAAGAAAGGAATGTCTTCCGCCACACACTCAGAACCGATGCGTTCGATGTAGGCTTGTTTTTCTTGGTTGAGTTCGTCAGAACTGTCTACATCATAGTAAAGCAAGAACTTAACAGCGTCTGCGCCTTGTTCCTTAATGCGTTTGGCAGACCAAATATCCAAGCAGTCAGGTAAGCGTTTGGTGCTTGTTGTATCGTAACCAGTTTTTTCATAAGCAAGGAGAAGACCAGCATTGGCATCAAGCGCTTTAGTAGCTGGAAGACCATACTCAGGGTCTAGAAGCATAGAGGATGCGTATTTTGTCAATTCATCTGCAACCAATACTTTAAGTTCTTCCATTTGAGCAACTGTTGGCTCTTCTGTTTGGTATTGAGCCATGAGGCGTTTCAAAGCGCCACGTTGGTCAAAGGCAAGAGCTGAGATAATGCCGTTCTCGTCAGAGAGTTTTTGCAAGCAAGCTACTTTATTGGGACTTAATTGTAATTTACTCATAGACACTTCCTTATTTTTGATAGTCATGAATGATCACACCTTGTACCACACGGTTTACTGTACCTGTAGGAGATGGTGTATCTGGTTTATTTTCTACCTTGAGTGAAGTCAAAAGGGCAAAGAGTTGAGCATATACGATGTAAGGGAAGACACGGTAAATATCGTTCAAGACACCGCCACAACCAAGGGCCACTTCTTTGACATTTTCAAGACCAAAGGCTTGATCACTCAAAAGCACAACACGACGAGCAATGTGATCACCAGCCACTTCACAAACCAAGTCCAAGTCGTACTTGCGAGTGTAGTCTGTCGTTGTACCAAATACCAAAACAACTGTATCTTCGTTGATTAATGATTTTGGACCGTGACGGAAGCCAACTGGGCTTTCATACATGGTCGCCACTTGACCAGCTGTTAATTCCAAAATCTTGAGCTGAGCTTCATGAGCAAGTCCAAAGAAAGGACCAGCACCCAGATAGATAACACGGTTAAAGTCAAGGTCAACAAGCTCTTTAACATCTGCTGCATTGTCTAGAATCTTACGAGCAAGGCTAGTCACAACTTCAAAACGTTCAGCTTTCACAGCAAATTCTGTAGGATCAAAGACCAAGAGAGCTGTCAACATCATGGATGTAAAGCTAGAAGTCATGGCAAATCCAGCGTCATTGGAAGCAGCTGGTTGCAAGAGTAAGAGATTGTGGTCATCGCCATGGGCTTGAAGTGCCAATTTCCCTTCTGCAGCACATGTAATGGTCACTTGATAGAGGTCGTCAACCAAGGCTTTAGCCAAATCAACCGTCGCCACACTTTCAGGTGAATTCCCACTACGAGCAAAGGATACAAGGACAGTCGCCACATCTTTTTTCAGATAAGTTTCTGGATTGGCAACAATATCAGTTGTCGCAATAGCATTGAAGTTCCATTTGCGTTCATCATAGACTTCCTTAAAGTATGGTACCAAGGTATCTCCCACATAAGCAGAAGTCCCAGCACCTGTCAAGATAACCTTAATATAGTCATGTTTATCAGCAATCCCTTGTAGGAAGGCTGCAATTTCTTCCCGTTTTGCTTGATAGGCTTCAAAAGCTTCTTTCCATACATCGGGCTGTTGGTAGATCTCACGAGTCGTGATTTCTGCACCCAGTTCAAGTAATTCTTCTTTTGTGTAATTTAGCATAGAGTTCCTCTAATCTATTGTTGTTTCATTCTTATTGAAAATATGGGAATGGGAGTGACTCCCATTCCCATGTATATTCTATATAAGATGCTCTAAGTTACATCTTATACTCAATGAAAATCAAAGAGCAAACTAGGAAGCTAGCCGCAGGTTGCTCAAAGCACTGCTTTGAGGTTGCAGATAGAACTGACGAAGTCAGTAACATCTATACGGCAAGGCGACGCTGACGTAGTTTGAATGTGATTTTCGAAGAGTATTATTCATCTTCGTCATCATCAAAGCCCGCTAACAAATCATTGACTTTCACAATGCTTTCTGCAGCACGGCTCTTGTAGTCCGCATCTGCACCTGTAAGGCTGGCATTGATAAATTCAATCACCATTGGAAGATTCATCCCTGCGTAGAGTTCAATGTCGCGACCTTCCATGATCAAACGGCTTACCACGTTACATGGTGTACCACCGAGAAGGTCCGCAAAGACTAGGAAATCATCCAATCCTTCGATAGCAGCTTCAAATTTTGCAGTAAATTCTTCTGGACCATCTTCTGGAAGAAGGGCCACTGCATGAATGTTGTCCTGTGGACCCATGATCATTTCTGTGCTACCTTTAAGTTCTTCACAGAAACGACCATGACTCACCAAAATTAATGATTTACTCATAAATTATGCGCCCATTCCAAGCAAGAATTTACCGATGAATGAAAGACCTACTGCAAGAACGATAATGATACCGATCGCTTTAGTAGAGTTCATACCTTTCTTACCAAGCAACCAGAAGATAAAGGCAGTAAAGATTGCTGGAAGCAAACGTGGGAAGATTGAGTTCAAGATGTCTTGGAAGTCAATCATCTTTTCACCGATTGGCAATTTGTAAGAAATCTCAAAGTTGATCATTGTTGCTACAAGAGCACCCATCATGAAGACACCAAGTACAGATGCAGCGTCAATCAAAGCTGTCAAAGTACTTTGCATGTTGTTGATAAGGTTAACCCCTTCTTTGTAGGCAAATTCCAATTGTTTCCAACGGAAGATGTCATAAGCAACTGCAACTGCGATCCAAAGGAAGATACCCCATGGTTGGCCAGCGATAGCCATAGTTGCTGCGATAGATCCCATGATAGCAGGTACAAGTGAACCAAAGATTGTATCTCCAAGAGGAGCGAATGGTCCCATCAAACCTGTCTTGATACCGTTAACCGCATCTTTAGAGACAACGCCATCTTTTTCTTCCATGGCAAGGTCAAAACCAGCGATGATTGTGTGGAAGAATGGTGAAGTGTTGAAGAATTGAGTATGAACTTTCATCATTTCTTTCAACTCAGGAGTTCCATCTCCATACATTTTACGCAATTGTGGCAAGATCATGTATAGGTAACCTGATGCTTGCATACGTTCGTAGTTCCATCCCAATTGGAAAGTGAACAAGCTACGTTTGTTAATTTGATTAAAATCTTCTTTTGTTAATTTGTAATTAGAATTCGTCATCTTCAATTTCCCCACTTTCTGATGGTGTAGAAGGTGCTGCTACAGCAACTTTTTGGCTGTTCTTGAAGTGAACAACTGCAAGGAAGATACCCACGATAGAGATACCGATCATAGACAATCCTTTGAAGTTGTTAACAAAGCCAATTTTTTCAGCAACTTCAGCAGGAAGAGTGCCAATGATTCCAGCAACTGCTCCACCAAGACTTGTTACGTTTGAGTAAAGAACAGTCAACATAGCTGTCAAACCGAATCCCATAGCAAGGTAGTGAAGGTTACGTTTAACTGGAAGGTAACGAAGCAAGATAGCGAATCCAAGACCTGGAAGCATACGACCTGCAAGAGTCAAACCGTCTGCAACCCATTGGTATTCTTTAACAAGGTTTACAACACCTTGTACGAATTCTCCACCGAAAGCAAGGGCGAAGAATACTGGAAGGGCACGAGAAAGAGCCCATGGAATCGCACCAAGTAGGTAGTTGCGTTCGATACCTTTGTAGTCAAAGCGTTCGATCGCAGCATCAATACGGTGTGCAAAGAAAGTAGTTGTCATACGTCCAAGAACGTCGAAGTATGTCAAAAGTGCTGCTACTGGTACAGCGATTGTTGTAATCGCAAGATCTGTATCAATACCTTGAGAGATAGAGAATGCTGTTGCAAGAACCGCACCAGAAGTTGCGTCGATACGAGAAGCACCACCGAAGGTACCAACCCCGAGAACGAACAACTGCAAGCTACCACCGATAAACAAACCAGTTGTCACATCTCCCATGATCAAACCAGTAATGAAACCAGCGAATACAGGGGAACCTGCAGATGAAACGATTGTCAACTCATCACAGATTTGATAAGCTGAGTACAAAGTGAGAAGTAAAATTTGCCACGGTTGTATCATAACAATGACCTCCTAAAAATTTTTTCCTATTTTAATAAGCTCAAAAAGTCTGAAACTGGATCATTTGGAACCATTTGAGCAGTGAGTTTCACACCTTTTTCTGCTAGTTTGTGGAAATCTTCCACATCCTTGTCTACCACGTTGATAGAACGTGTGATAGAGCGAGTTTCTGGTGTTTGAGACATATTGCCGACGTTGAGTGTTTCAAGCGGAACACCTGCTTCGACCAAACCAAGGAAACGGTCTGGTTTACGTGCAACGATAAAGAGACGTTGGCTATCGTATTTACCAGCAAGGATATTTGCTGCTGCTTTCTCAACTGGCAAGATACTGAGTTTCACACCTGGTGGTGTCGCAAGTTTCAAACCACTCTTTTCAATATCGTTGTTAACAACTTCGTCGTCTACAACCATAATGCGTGAAACATTTAGTTTTCCAGCCCAAAGATTGGCTACTTGACCGTGGATCAAACGTCCATCGATACGGCATCCTACAATTGTCATAAGTTTTCCCCCTTTATGTGTTTTAGTGTAGGTTTACGAGTTAAATGAATCTCTTCTTTATATTCGCCCTCAGTTTCAAAGATAATGATGCGGTTAGCACCTTCCTTGAGATAACTATGAGGGATATAAAGTGAGAGGGTCGGGCCGACGTTCCAGAAACGCCCTAGGTGACGCCCGTTGACAAAGGCAACTCCCTTACCAAACTCAGACAAGTCTAAGTAGGTATCCTTCGGCTCTTCAACAGTAAAGTCGAAAGCGTAAAAGGCTGGTTGTCCTTCTGTCCATCCTTTTGAAAAATCAATCTTCTCAGGATTATCCAGTGGCAGTGGATATTGTTTCCAATTCAGTAAGAAATGTAGATCCTTGCAGACACCTGTTCGAATTCCTTTACGTTGCGTATCTGCCAAGAACTTATGACCGTAGTTGACACGCCCCATATTTTCGATCAAGATGTCAATTTCTGAAAAGCCTTCTCGGTTGCCCTGACAGTAGATATCTTCACCAATCTCTGTCTGGTATTGAGTAGCAATCCATTGACCATCTACAAAGAGTTGAGCTCGGTCACGTCCATCGATGATACGGAGACGTTCCTCTTCTGCATCCCAACTTGCCTCCGTGCGGTAGAGAAGGTAGCCATAACTTTGACCAAGTTCTTCCATCGCTTTTGGATAGAGGCTTTCAGTAGGACTAGAGAGATTATCCAGGGTTTCAAACAAGGAAACTTTTTCGACCAATGGAATGGACCCTATCTCCATGCTTTCCTTATAGAGTGGTTCCAACTGTGGATACTCTGGGAAGTGGGTTGCCATCATCTTCTTGACTGCTAAGTATTTAGCAGTTGGATTTCCTTCTTCATCTAGAAGGGCATCATAGTCGTAAGATGTGACTTGTGGCAAATCCAGAGTTCCTCGAGCCGAGCAACCATTCATGAAACCAAAGTTTGTTCCACCATGGAACATGTAAAGGTTGATAGAGCCTTGCTCCAATACCTCTCGAACAGCTTCTGCCAATTCTTTAGGATCCCGTGTGATGATGGGTTCTTTCCAACGGTTGAACCAACCATCCCAGAATTCCATACACATGAGGGGCCATTTCTTGCCATACTCATCAAAGAATTCCTGCATCTGTGAAAAGTTGTACGGAGCTTTAGAACCGAAGTTTCCTGTCACAAAGAGGTCATCTTCGATCAAGGTTCCGGCTTTCAGAGTAGCCCTCCATGGGCCATCTGAAGTAAAGAGTGGGCAATCAATCCCTCGGTCTTCCATCAATTTCCGAATTGCTCGTAGATAAGACTTATCTTCTCCATAAGAGCCATATTCATTTTCGACTTGCATCATAAGAATGTTTCCACCATTATCCAACAAGCGAGGCACAAGCCTTGGCAATAATTGGTCATAATAGCGAGCAACAGCCTCGATGTAGGCCGGGTCGGACGAGCGAATTCGCATGTCCTTTGTCAAGAGCCAAGCCGGCAAGCCACCAAATTCCCATTCCGCACAGATAAATGGAGACGGGCGTACAATGGCATAGAGACCTAGATCTTGTGCAATTTGAAGAAATCTCTCCAAATTTCTGGCACCTTCAAAATCAAACTCCCCTTCAACAGGTTCGTGTAAATTCCAAGCCACATAGGTCTCGACTGTATTAAAGCCAAGCGCCTTTAAGTTATAGAGAGAATGATACCAATCCTCTGCTGGAATCCTAAAATAATGAATGGCGCCGGACAAAATCTTGAACGGTTTTCCGTCTAAATAGAAATCGTCCTCAATTTTAAATCTGGTCATGTTATTACCTCTGACGAATTAAGTTTGCGCTTTCATTTATTATAATATTAACTATAATCAAATCTTTTGCATTTGTCAATAGGTTTTAGAAAATTATTTAAAATTTTTCTATTTTTTTACTTACCGTTTACCGAAATTATCTAAAAATAGCATGAAAACGATCTTTTTATGTATGATAATTCACAAGAACATCAAATGAATTTTTTTACATGTAAAATAACATTTTTAGTCTATTATTTTAATTTTTTGACCTTAATACTACTCTTTTCTCTATATTTGTGGTAAAATCAAAATTGGAGAAAGAGAATCGAGGTGAAATTTATGGCTATTCCTAAATACCAATATATTAAAGATGAATTAAAAAACAAAATCATCTCTGGTCAATTTGCAAGTGGAGATAAATTTTATACAGAAGCCGAATTGATCGCGATGTACGATGTGAGTTCAATCACAGTTGTTCGTGCCTTGAACGACCTTGCTAAAGACGGCTACATTGTCCGCCAACAAGGTAAAGGTACTTTCGTTTCACGTGCCCGCAAGCACAAACTCGTTGAGTTTTCAGATGTCGAAATCTTTGAAACAAAAGACGATAAAGTTACTGTCCTTTCTATCGAGCGCGGAAACAAACTTGAATATTTAGATAAACTTGGACTACGTGGAGATCAATTCTACTATAAGATTGAACGTATTCGTCAGACAAACGACGTAACATACATCTACCACACATCTTATATTCCTGAGCAATACATCAATGCCAACTATCCAAATCTTGACTATTATAGCTCTATCTATACACGTTTCAAATTGGATTACCGCATTCACATGAGTGATGAACACTTTGAGGAAATCAACGAAATCGCATTCCCAACACCAGAGCATGCTGCTTCTGTACTCGGAATCGATACACAATTCCCAACTGTCTTCCAAACGAAGACTACAAAACTTGAGGCCACTGGCCAAGTCCTTGCCTATAGTGAAACTTATAAGCGAGCGGACTACTACAAAATCAAATTCATCTCATGCAATCGAGGTCATTAAGAAAAAGCCTGAGCCTAGCTCAGGCTTTTTCTCTATTCATTATAGCACGAGAAAGAAGTTGTGAAAACGCTATGAAGGGCTCTTATTTAATTAGTAGCATTTTTACTAAAAACAAGGTAAAATTTCGTTTGGTTTTTCCTCTGTTTTATCCCTTATTAGCAAATTTCTCCTAAATCTTATGATTTCCTCTATTTATTATAGTTCTTATATAAACCCACTTGACATTTTACTCCTTAGATAATAAAATAAAATTGGTTTTATGTAAACGCTATCATATATGATAATAACAAGGAGGTTTTGTCATGAAACTAGAAAAGAAACAGCGCTTCTCCATCCGTAAATACGCGGTTGGGGCAGCTTCTGTACTTATAGGATTTGCTTTTAGCGCACATGTCGTATCTGCCGACGGGATTACTCCAGCTCCAACAGCTGAAGAAACTGTTCAAACGATTCAGGAGAGTCCGCGAGCAACCGAAGAACCTGTAGACTCTAAGGTTCCAGAAAAACTGGAAGAAAAGGCTGACAAGCCTGTAAAAGAGGAGGTCAAAGAAGACAAGGAGGCTCCTCGAACAGTTGCTCCAACAACAGAAGAGTCAAGCGCACCAGTTGTGACAGAAAATGCTGCTCCAACTCCTACTGCCGAGAAAGAAAGCCCTGCCCCAGCTGAAACTCCTGCTGAAAGCACTCCTTCAGAAAAGAAAAATGAAGCCGTCACACCTGCAGTAGCCACTCCTAGCACGGAACGAGCAGCTCAAGTAAATGAAAAACTAGCAAAAAGAAAAATGATCTCAATCGACGCTGGACGCAAGTACTTCTCTCCGGACCAACTCAAAGAAATCATCGACAAAGCCAAACACTACGGTTATACTGACCTCCATCTCTTAGTCGGAAATGATGGTATGCGTTTTATGTTGGACGACATGACGATCACAGCCAATGGAAAAACCTATGCAAGTGATGATGTCAAACGTGCACTCGAAAACGGAACCGATGCCTACTACAAGGATCCAAACGGCAACCATTTGACAGAGAGTCAGATGACGGACTTGATTAACTATGCTAAAAACAAAGGCATTGGTCTCATCCCAACTGTAAACAGCCCTGGTCACATGGATGCGATTTTGCATGCCATGAAAGAACTAGGCATCCAAAAACCGAACTTCAACTACTTTGGTAAGGAATCTGCTCGTACCGTTGACCTTGATAACAAGGAGGCTGTTGCATTTACCAAAGCTCTAATCGACAAGTATGCTGCTTACTTCGCTGGCAAAACTGACATCTTCAATATTGGACTAGACGAGTATGCTAACGATGCGACAAACGCTAAAGGTTGGAGCGTTCTTCAAGCCTATAAATGGTATCCAGAAGATGGATTCCCTGACAAGGGTTATGATAAATTTATCGCCTACGCCAACGACCTTGCTCGCATCGTCAAATCTCACGGTCTCAAACCAATGGCCTTTAACGATGGTATCTACTATAATAGCGATACTAGCTTTGGAACCTTTGACAAAGACATCATCGTTTCTATGTGGACTGGTGGATGGGGCGGATACGACGTCGCTTCTTCTAAACTTTTAGTTGAAAAAGGCCACCAGATCCTTAATACCAACGATGCTTGGTACTATGTTCTCGGACGAAATGCCGACGGCCAAGGATGGTACAACCTTGACCAAGGGCTCAACGGTATCAAGAGCACTCCAATTACTTCAGTACCAAAATCTGAAGGGGCGGATATCCCGTTCATCGGGGGTATGGTAGCTGCTTGGGCGGATACCCCATCTGCACGCTATTCACCATCACGCCTCTTCAAACTCATGCGCAGCTTCGCAAATGCCAACGCTGAATACTTCGCAGCTGACTATGAGTCTGCTGAGCAAGCTCTGAAAGAAGTACCAACAGACCTTAACCGCTATACTGCAGAAAGTGTCGCAGCTGTAAAAGAAGCTGAAAAAGCCATTCGCTCACTTGATAGCAACCTCAGCCGTGCCCAACAAGACACCATTGACCAAGCAATCGCGAAACTCCAAGAAGCTGTAAGCAATTTGACCTTCACACCAGAAGCTCAAAAAGAAGAAGACGCAAAACGTGAAGTTGAAAAACTTGCCAAGAACAAGGTAATCTCCATCGATGCCGGACGTAAGTACTTCACGCTCGACCAACTCAAGCGCATCGTAGACAAGGCGAGCGAACTCGGCTACTCTGATGTGCATCTTCTCCTAGGAAATGATGGACTTCGCTTCCTCCTTGATGATATGACCATCTCAGCTAACGGCAAAACTTATGCAAGTGATGATGTCAAAAAGGCCATCATCGAAGGAACAAAAGCTTACTACGATGATCCAAACGGAACTACTCTTAGTCAAGCTGAAATCACTGAATTGATCGAGTACGCAAAATCAAAAGGCCTCGGACTCATCCCAGCAATCAACAGCCCAGGTCACATGGATGCCATGCTCGTCGCTATGGAAAAACTTGGAATCAAGAATCCTCAAGCCAACTTTGACAAGGTTTCTAAAACAACTATGGACCTTGAAAACGAAGAGGCGATGAACTTTGTCAAAGCCCTCATCGGTAAGTACATGGACTTCTTTGCAGGCAAGACTAAGATCTTCAACTACGGTACAGACGAATATGCCAATGATGCTACCAATGCGCAAGGCTGGTACTACCTCAAATGGTATGGACTCTATGGCAAGTTTGCTGAGTACTCTAACACTCTTGCTGCCATGGCCAAAGAAAGAGGCCTTCAACCAATGGCCTTCAACGATGGTTTCTACTATGAAGACAAGGATGATGTTGAGTTTGACAAGGATGTCATCATCTCTTACTGGTCTAAGGGATGGTGGGGTTACAACCTTGCATCTCCTCAGTACCTGGCAAGCAAAGGCTACAAATTCCTTAACACCAACGGAGACTGGTACTACATTCTCGGCCAAAAACCTGAAGATGGTGGTGGTTTCCTCAAAAAAGCAATTGAAAATACTAAAAAAACACCATTTAACCAGCTTGCATCTACCAAATATCCTGAGGTAGATCTTCCAACCGTCGGAAGCATGCTTGCTATCTGGGCAGACAGACCAAGTGCTGAGTACAAGGAAGAAGAAATCTTTGAACTCATGACTGCCTTTGCAGACAATAATAAAGACTACTTCCGCGCTAACTACAATGCCCTCCGTGAGGAACTTGCTCAAATCCCTGCAAACTTGGATGGATACAGCAAGGAAAGCTTGGAGGTCCTAAATGCAGCGAAAGAAGCTCTCAACTACAACCTCAATCGTAACAAACAAGCCGAGTTAGACGCTCTCGTAGCCAAACTCAAGGCAGCCCGCCTAGGCCTTAAACCAGCAGCAACCCACTCAGGAAGCCTCGATGAAAACGAACTAGCTGCCAATGTTGAAACCAAACCGGAACTCATCACAAGAGCAGAAAAGATTCCATTTGAGGTCATCAAGAAGGAAAATCCGAACCTCCCAGCTGGTCAGGAAAAGATCATCATACCTGGTGTAGAGGGCGAACGCACTCATTACATCTCTGTCCTTACTGAAAATGGGAAACAAACAGAAACGGTTCTAGATAGCCAAGTAACCAAAGAACCTGTGACCCAAGTGGTTGAAATCGGCGCCCCTATCACGCACAAAGGGGATGAACACGGTCTTGCCCCAGCCGCAGAGGCAAAACCAAGACTGGACATCCAAGAGGAAGAGATTCCGTTCACTACCGTGACACGTGAAAATCCGCAATTACCACTCGGACAAACGCAAGTCATCGTTACTGGTGTAAATGGTCGTCGTACGATTTTCTACTCTGTCAGCACTACTGCTGACGGCAAGGAAGAAAGAACCCTTGTCAATAGTGCGGTATCGCAGGAAGCGGTCACTCAAGTTGTTGAAGTCGGCACTGCCGTTGAGAAAGCTGAGCAAGCTGAAACAACTACTAGCAAAGCAGAAGAAAAACAACTCCCTGCAACAGGAAGTCAAGACTCTGCAGGCTTGGTCGCAGCAGGACTCATAGCCACACTGGCAGCCTACGGACTCACTAAGAGAAAAGAAGATTAAACCCCTTCGACAAGAATACAAAAAAGCGAGATTGAATCTCGCTTTTTATTGTTAGGATTAGTCACCAAGTCCGATACGTTCAAAGATATCATCCACTCGTTTAGTGTAGTATGCAGGATTGAAGATTTCGTCGATTTCCTCTTGAGTGAGGCGTGATGTCACTTCTGGATCTGCTTCTAGAAGCGGTTTGAAGTCTACTTGGTTATCCCAAGAGTAGGCTGTTTTTGGTTGCACCAAGTCATAGGCTTGCTCACGGGTCATGCCTTTTTCAATCAAGGTCAACATGGCACGTTGGCTAAAAATCAAACCAAACGTAGAGTTCATGTTGCGGATCATGTTTTCTGGGAAGACCGTCAAGTTCTTGACGATATTTCCAAAACGGTTGAGCATGTAGTCAATCAAAATAGTCGTATCCGGTGTGATGATACGTTCAGCTGATGAGTGAGAAATATCACGTTCGTGCCAGAGAGCGACGTTCTCATAGGCTGTCACCATGTGACCACGGATGACACGCGCAAGACCTGTCATGTTTTCAGAACCGATAGGGTTACGTTTGTGAGGCATTGCTGAAGAGCCTTTTTGACCTTTGGCAAAGAACTCTTCCACTTCACGTTGTTCTGATTTTTGCAGACCACGGATTTCAGTAGCCATACGCTCGATAGATGTTGCGATGCTGGCAAGAACTGCAAAATACTCAGCGTGAAGGTCACGAGGAAGCACCTGTGTAGAGATTTCTTGAGCACGGATACCCAACTTGTCGCAGACGTATTGCTCTACAAACGGTGGGATATTGGCAAAGTTTCCAACTGCACCAGAAATTTTACCAGCTTCCACACCAGCAGCTGCATGCTTGAAACGCTCAATGTTGCGCTTCATTTCGCTATACCAAGTCGCCAATTTCAGACCAAAGGTTGTAGGCTCCGCATGCACACCGTGAGTACGCCCCATCATGATGGTGAACTTGTGCTCCTTAGCCTTATCAGCGATGATGTTGGTGAAGTTTTCAAGGTCACGACGGATGATGTCGTTAGCCTGCTTGTAGAGGTAACCGTAGGCAGTATCCACCACGTCGGTAGAAGTCAAACCATAGTGAACCCACTTGCGCTCCTCACCAAGAGTCTCAGAAACTGCACGTGTGAAGGCCACCACATCGTGGCGAGTCTCTTGTTCAATCTCTAAAATACGGTCGATGTCAAAGTCCGCTTTTTCACGAATCAAAGCCACATCTTCCTTAGGGATTTCTCCCAACTCAGCCCATGCCTCGTCAGCCAAGATTTCCACCTCAAGCCAAGCACGGTATTTATTTTCTTCACTCCAAATGTTCGCCATCTCAGGGCGGCTATATCTTTCAATCATGTTTAAGATATTAAGGGCGTTAAGCGGACACAGTCAAAATAGGAGTTTAGACTAAGAAGCGTCAGCTTCTAGGAAAACTATCTTTTTGACCAAATCCGTACCCCGTATTCAGTTTTAAAGGATACGGAGCCCTTATTCCTTTCTATATTTTTAGTTTATTTTGAGCGTTTAAATAACTGTTGAAAATTTTAATTTATTTTCTTAAGACCAAGTACCTTTGCCAAAAGTGAATCAATATCCCAAGAGATGCTTAAATCCACAATAATTTCACCATCAATGACTCTAAACTTTTGAATAATATCATCATTAAAATCTAACCACAAACTACGATTTGATTCTATTTTGTTTCTTGCAAAATCTTTAAAATTTTCAAATTGATGTTCATTTGCAAATATAAATCTGATAGTTTCATCATCAAGATAATCATATGACACATCCCACCTGTTTGCAAGCTCTTGGCAAATCAATTTAATACTTTCAGATTGTTTTTTATCGAATGCAGTATCTCTTCTATACAAAAATGACTCTGTCTCATTGCCAGCTACCGCTCTATCCCAATTTATCAAAATATTGTCTTCTAATTCACTCTGTTCAATACCCAGTTCTAATAAAAATATCCTTAACCAAAGTATTGGTGCATCTTCTATGTGGTAAAACAGATTATCATACATCCATTTTTCATCTTCAATTTGTGTTAGAATCTCTTCAGCATGATAATCTAGACATGCTGAAAAATATTTTTTTATTTGTCCATAAATCCTACCTGAAATCATATATATATTGAGAACTGCCTCTAATCTATCATGAAGACCTTTATACTCACTTTCGTTTAGAAATGAAAGTCTTGGCCCCTCTGGATATGCAGTTTCATAAATAAATTTTTTTCGACAAACATCCAAAATTTTATAACCAGCAGCTAAATTTTTTAAATAAGGAGAAACACTAAAACTAATGTTTTTATGATAATTTAACTCATACTGTTTAGTGATATCATCATCTAGCTTAAATTTAGTCGCAAAATAAACATCTTTACTAGCTTGACTTAAAATACTTCCTAGTTCTTCTGGAGATAAATCTTCTGGAGATCCGTCCGTCAAATCACAACTAAGGTAATCTAAGTCTTCAAACAGAGTTTCTCTAGCCTCTTTCAACAAACTTAAAGCACAATTGATACCTATTCTTTTTTCAGCATCTTGCCTTAACATCTTTTTGACTATATTGTCAAGTTCAAATAAAAACGGATACTCATCACTTATTAACCGAGGATTGTCACCGTGAGCGACTCTCTTAGTAAAGCACTCATTAATAATTAGTCCAAATGAATAAATGTCTGCTGCTTGAGTCACATTTTGAGCATTACCTTTAATATATTGTTCAGGAGCCAGATATACTCTGTTATTTAACAAATCATTTTTCTTAGTTAGATTAGAATCCTTAAAATGTGCAATACCAAAATCCGTTAAAACTAAATGTCCGTCATCTGCCGCAACCAATACGTTTTCTGGCTTTAAATCCCTGTGTATAATACCTTTGCTATGAATGTACTTTAAAGCTTCTCCCAGTTCAATGATAATGTTAAAAATCTGCTCATAATCTAATAATTGGGGAATGATCTTTTTTAAATCATTTTCATAGAATGGCATAACACTGTACTGAACTTCTCCACCATCAATCAATAATTCTCCATAAATAGGTTTTATAATATTGTGATGATTTAATTTTTGAACACTTTCAATTTCCTGTTTATATCTTTTAATTCTATCCGTTCTTAAATCTTTAATAACTTTGATAGCATAAAGATTTTGTCCTTTTTCTGCTTTGTATACAGTACCTTCGCCACCTTCTTTTGGATCTTCATCACTAACAGTATAACCAAGATTTAAAAATTCTTTTTGTAATTTTTTTAATTTCACCATTTATTCAAACCCTTATTTTTCAATCCACACAGATGGATAGCGATCTAATGTATTCAAATCTGTATACAGCGGTAAATCATAAATTACTGCAATCCTATCCCTTTCGACGAAAATAAAAAATACGTTAATCCATAAAAACTAAATTTATTCAATACTTTCTATTTACTGACAATATAGTCACAAATATGAATATTTTTAGCAACTTCAGGATAGTCTACCCCAAAATACTTTCGATTGATACTACAATATCCTTTGCCATCAACTTTATAAATATACTTACACACTTCTCCTGAAAGTGTTGTAAAGAATAAAGTGATCGTCTCTGGAACGTGATTAAAATTAGGCTTGTTACCTAAGATATGTTGATGTATCTCTTCTTGATGTGCTTTCGAGATTACATATAATCTTTGCTCCGCATTTAATTTTGGTATCAGCTCACCGTCCAAACTTTCCCCAAATAAGATGCGAATATTAAATATAGGTTGATTGTTAACAATTTCAAGAGATAAAATTTTATCTCTTTTATCCTTATTAGAATAAGATTCTTCAAAACTATTAGCTGCTACATACTGTTTGTTATTTTCTGATTTTCTTAGATGAAACCAATATTTATCATCAAAATATACTCTACAGTTTGGCTTGATAAGCTGATAATCATTGCTTAAAATCAACTCTGGTCGATACTTACGTAATTCCTTTTCTTCTTCGAGCGATAATTGTAGATGAACAACAATCAATGAGATTACAATTCCAGCGACACTTCCATAAAAACTCAACCAATCACCTAATTTGGAATTCAAATAATTGGAAAAAGTTCCGATAACAACTGAGAAAAAGGGACCAGATGCCATCACTAGTAACAATAAACATATCAATTGTTTTGTGTTATTTTTAAAATATTTTTTCATATTTCCTTAAAAATCAATCCCTTCCCCAAACTCTTCCACACTATCCGGCGCATCACTAAACAAAGTCACATGTCCCATCTTGCGGTTGTGCTTCGCTTCTATTTTACCATACATGTGGAGGTGGGCGCTTGGATTTTCTGTGACATACTTTTCAGCGGCCTCGACGTGTTGGCCGAGAACGTTGAGCATAACAGCTGAGGCATGTAGTTTGATAGCTGGCAATGGTGCTCCGAGAACACCCAAGATATGGGTGTCAAACTGGGAGAAGTCACAGGCTTCAATCGAGTAGTGCCCTGAGTTGTGTGGACGTGGGGCGATTTCATTAACAATGATGTCATCAGCAGTCGCAAACATCTCCACGCAGAGAGTTCCAGACAAGTTAAGCTGTTCTGCGATTCGCACTGCCATTGACTTGGCCTTTTCAGCTAGACTTTCTGAAATGCGGGCTGGCACAATAGTTTTTGAAAGGATGTTATTGCGATGGATATTTTCCTGAACAGGGAAGACTGTCACGTCCTTGCCATTACCAGACACGATGACTGAAATCTCAAGGTCAAAGTTGACAAATTCTTCCAAGACACAGTCTGCAGAATCAGCCAGCGCATAGGCTTCTTCCAAATCTTCTGCTGAGCGAATGACCTTTTGCCCATGCCCATCGTAGCCACCTGTCGCAGTCTTGAGGACATAGTTTTTAGAAAGGTCAATATCTGCCAAATCTTGATTTGAAGTCACAACCTTGTAGGGTGCCACAGTGACTTGAGCCTTATTTGAAAGAAAGTCCTTTTCAAAAATGCGATTTTGAGAAATGCGAAGGAGATCTGTTCCTTGAGGGAGTTGTCCATCCTTGACAACCGCATCCAAACCGTCTGCATCGACATTTTCAAATTCATAGGTGAGGACATCGCAACGCTCAGCCAACTGATGGAGGGCAGCCACATCGTTATAAGGAGCCACGACGATCTCCGCCACGCGAGAGGCTGGGCAATCCTCCGCAGGATCCAGCGCGATAACCTTGTGCCCCATGTAGATAGCAGAAATGGCCATCATCTGACCCAGCTGACCACCACCGATAATTCCGATTGTTTTAGATGAGCTCATTTGTTGACTCCTCTGCGATTTTTCCTTGCTCTTCTGCGAAATCTGCCAATGCTGTCGCGATAGCCTGATCTTCTACTGAGAGAAGACGGAGGGCAAAGAGGGCAGCATTGGTCGCACCTGCCTCACCGATAGCCATTGTCGCAACAGGCACGCCACCTGGCATCTGTACGATAGAGTAGAGCGAATCCACGCCACTAAGAGCGCGCGATTTGACCGGTACACCGATGACAGGAAGGGTTGTTTTGGCTGCGACCATTCCTGGCAAATGGGCTGCGCCACCTGCACCTGCGATAATGACCTTGATACCGCGACTACGAGCTTCCTCCGCATGTCTGAACATGAGGTCTGGTGTGCGGTGGGCAGAAACAACTTTCTTTTCGTAGGCTACGCCGAAGCGATCTAGAACTTCTGCTGTTTTTTGCATGGTTGCCCAGTCGGATTTTGAGCCCATGATGATGGAAATTACTGGTTTCATTTTTAATCCTTTTTCTTCCTTTTTTGATAATGGTCTTAGGTAGTGGGGACGGAAGAAAACCTTCGGTTTCATTCCTAAAATTTGAGCCTAAGTCTCAAATTTTCCCCGACCAGAACAGTTTCTGTGCTGGCCTTTTCACCACGGCGACCATTATCTTACTTTGGCTCGCTTTCGCTCACCATGACAATTTTTGTGTCTGTTAATCTTTTATGGCCTTGCTTCCGATATCTGTTCGGTAAAAGAGGCCTTCTGTGTCTTGTTTATCGAGTTCGTTATAGATGATGTTTTGGCCATCTTTGACGGTATCAGCAGTGGTGACGAGCATATAGACACGTCCGCCGTTTGAGAGCAGTGCTCTGCTATTTTCCGCAAACTTAGCACCTGCATAGTAGGTGATGATATCTCCCTCGGTTTTAGCTGGCAATTCAACACCTTTTTCATAGTCAAGCGGGTAACCGTTTGATGCGACAACCACGCCCAGAGTCACACCCTTGTCCGTCCACGTGATCTTCGAATCCTTACCATCGAGAATATCCGTGATATTTTGCGCAAAATCAGATGTCAAACGAGGCAAGATAATTTGTGTTTCTGGATCTCCAAAACGAGCGTTAAACTCGATAACCTTAGGGCCATCAGCTGTCAAGATAAGCCCTGTGTAAAGAACTCCCAGATAAGGACGACCTTCTTTAATCATCCCTTCAAGGACTGGCTTGACAATAGTCTCAACCGCTGTATCAACTACACTCTGTGGCAAGTGTGGAACTGGCGCATAGGCACCCATACCGCCCGTGTTAGGCCCCTTGTCGTCATCATAGGCACGTTTGTGGTCCTGAGCTGTTGGCATGATGTAGAACTTGTCACCATTGACAAAAGCAAAGAGAGAGAACTCTTCTCCGTCGAGGAATTCCTCAATAACCACACGCGCACCCGAATCACCGAATTTATTGTCCAAGAGCATCTCATGAGCGGCTTCGACCGCTTGCTCAACCGTTTCAGCTACGACAACACCTTTCCCGAGCGCCAATCCATCCGCCTTGACAACGATAGGAGCGCCTTTCTCCTCGATATAGGCCTTGGCCTCCTCGAAATCTGAAAATGTGCCATAGGCTGCTGTCGGAACGCCGTACTTGACCATGATTTCCTTAGCAAAATCCTTGGACCACTCCAGCTCCGCTGCAGCTCTAGTCGGACCAAAAGCCTTGAGCCCAGCTTTGTTAAAATCATCCACGATACCAGCAGCAAGGGCGTCATCTGGACCAATGAAGGTCCAAGCAATATCGTTGGCTTTTGCAAACTCAATCAGTTTAGAATGTTCGGAAATAGAGATATTCACTAATTCCAGACCATCCAGAATCATCCCGTCATTCCCAGGAGCTACAAAGACTTTTTCAATGTCTTTTGACTCAAGCAACTTCTTGGCAATCGCGTGCTCACGACCTCCTGAACCGACAACTAACAGCTTCATCTCTCAACCTCTTTTGCGAATTATTTACTAACATTATATCATAAACGTTCGTTTTAATCTTGTTTCACTTAGCATTTTAAGCCAAAAAAGGAAAGAAACTGTTTTCTTCCCTTTCGTTTTTTAATGTCTAAAATGTCTCACTCCTGTGAAGACCATAGTCAAGCCATATTTGTCCGCTGCTTCAATAGATTCTTGGTCACGGACGGATCCACCTGGTTGGATGATAGCTTTGATACCTGCTTTAGCAATTTCTTCCACGTTATCCGCAAATGGGAAGAAGGCATCTGAAGCAAGCACAGCGCCGTCAAGGCGGTCGTTGGCTTGGTCAATCGCAATACGAACAGAAGCCACACGGTTGGTTTGACCAGGACCCACACCAAGTGTCATGTGGTCGTTAGTCACGATAATCCCATTTGATTTGACGTACTTGATAGCTTTCCAAGCGAACTCAAGGGCAGTTGCTTCTGTCTCAGTTGGTTGGCGCTTGGTCACAACTTGCCAGTCAGCCGGACTTTCCTTGATCACGTCTTGGTTTTGCACGAGAAGTCCACCGACAACACCAGTATATTCTGCTTCCACTTCGCTAGCGTCTTGGGCATCAAATGGCAAAGCAAGGATACGCAAGTTTTTCTTTTTATTAGTCAAAATAGCTAGCGCCTCATCCGTATAGCTTGGTGCGATGATGATCTCGAGGAAAACGCCGTGCATCTTCTCAGCTGTCGCAGCATCCACCTCACGGTTGAGAACGACAATCCCACCGAAGATAGACACTGGATCAGACTCATAAGCATAATCCCAAGCAGTTTCGATGTCATCTGCCTGACCGATACCGCACGGGTTCATGTGTTTGAGAGCCACAACGGTTGGACGGTCTTTGAAGTCACGGATAATACGAATGGCAGCATCCGCGTCACGGATATTGTTGAAGGACAATTCCTTACCGTTAAGCTGTTTGGCTGAAGCAATGGAGTAATCTGTCGGCAAAGCTTTTTGATAGAAGTCCGCATCCTGTTGAGGATTTTCCCCATAGCGCATGGCTTGCTTGAGGTCATAGGTCAAAGTGAGTTTTTCAGGTTTACTTTCGCCCACTTGAGCTGTGAAATACTCTGCAATCAAAGCATCATAAGCTGCTGTGTGACGGAAAACCTTGGCTGCCAAACGTTGGCGAGTTTCGTAAGTCGTTTCACCATTGGCTGACAACTCGTCCAAAACCACAGCATAGTCAGCAGGGTCTACCACAACTGTCACGCTAGCGTGGTTTTTAGCCGCTGAACGAAGCATGGATGGCCCACCGATATCGATGTTTTCAACCGCATCAGCGTACGTCACATCTGGTTTGAGAATCGTTTCCTTGAAAGGATAAAGATTGACAACTACAAGATCGATGAGCTCAATCTTATTGTCCTTAGCCGCTTCCAAGTGGCTATCCAAGTCACGACGAGCAAGAAGCCCTCCGTGGATATTTGGGTGGAGAGTCTTGACACGACCGTCCATCATTTCTGGGAAGCCCGTCACATCATCAATTGCAATGGTCTCCACCCCAGCATTATCAAGGGTAACCTTTGTCCCACCTGTCGAGATAATCTCCCAACCGAGTTTTTTAAGTTCTTGGGCAAATTCAACAATGCCCGCTTTGTCTGAGACGCTGATTAAGGCCTTTTTCGTCATTCTATTCCTCTTTCTTTAGATCCAAGCGCATAGCGACTTCGTTATTTTCTTCTATAAATTCCGTTTCCTGAAAACCCAGACTAGTCAACAGGTGCTTCATTTTTTCATTTCCAACCACATAATCTGCGGCAATATGACTGCAAGCTCTATCCATCTGAGCCCCTTTGATTAGAACTTCCAAGGCTTTTCGACCATAACCTCTTCCTTGGTACTGCTGACCAATCATTATCCGCCAGATAAAGTATTCCGCTTCATCCTTGTCTATTTCTAGCAGGAGAAAGCCAACCACTTGCTTATCCCAATAGATTGCCATCGGAAACACATCTTCGTTTTTCCGGTAGAGCCATGCATCAGCTAAAGAGCGCACATTTGGAGCTACGAAACGTGCTCGTTCATCAGCTTCTGATATTTTCAAATCCAGCACTGCCTGAAAACTGCTCTCATCTACCAATTTCAGTTCAATCATTTTTTCTCCTAGCAAGATTGCGCAATCAAAACTTGATTTACCTCTTACCTTCTCTCCACTCCCAAGTTATCCAACACCTCTGGATACAACTTGTACTCAGCCTCATGAATGCGAGCTTCAAAGCTATCCATGGTATCATCAGCTAGTCGTGGTACGCGTACTTGTTTGATGACCTTGCCTGTATCCACACCCGAGTCCACCCAGTGAATGGTCACGCCAGACAGGTCTACGCCAGCATTCCAAGCGTCCTCAATTCCATGAGCTCCTGGAAATTCGGGCAGGTAGGCTGGATGGATATTGATAATACGCCCCTCATAGGCTCCAAGTAAGGTTGGCCCAACGATTTTCATGTAGCCTGCTAGACAAACCAAGTCAATCCGATGTTCTTCCAAGAGTTCGACAAGAGCTGCTTCGTAGTCCGCCTTGTTCTCAAACTCCTTGAGTTCAAAAGCATAGGACAGGACGCCGAGCTTGTCTGCACGTTCCAGCACATAGGCGTTACGATGGTCTGAAAAGACAAACTCCACCGGAAACTCTTCGGCAATCACCTGAAAATTTGAGCCGTTACCAGAGGCAAAAACCGCTATTTTTTTCATTTGATGATGACACTTTCGTTTTCTTTCTTGACGATGCGACCAATTTCATAAACTGGTTCATCCAGCAATTCCTTGACTCGACCTACATTTTCAGGGCTAACTGCCAGCATGAGTCCCACACCCATATTGAAGATTTCAAACATTTCCTCATGCTTGATTTTACCGTATTTTTCAAGGGCTTTGAAAATCGGGAGGACTGGAACTTTGCTTTCCTCAATCTCAGCAGCCAGGTCATCCGCAAACATACGAGGGACATTCTCGATAAATCCGCCACCTGTGATGTGGGCAATGCCGTTGACTAACTCTTCCTTGATGAGTGGCAAGACATCCTTGACATAGATACGAGTTGGCTCAAGAAGGACTTCCTTGAGTTTCTTGCCTTCCAATTCTGGTAAGACTTCCTCACCCGTGTAGTCGGCAAAAACACGGCGAACCAGAGAGTAACCATTTGAGTGAATCCCACTTGAAGCAAGTCCGAGAAGAACATCACCTTCAGCTACTTTTGAACCGTCTATGATTTGAGATTTTTCAGCTACGCCGACCACAAATCCAGCCAGATCGTAATCATCTACGCCATACATACCAGGCATTTCAGCCGTTTCCCCACCGATGAGAGCAGCGCCTGCCTGCACACAACCTTCTGCCACACCAGCAACGACTTGTTCTAGTTTAGCTGGTTCATTCTTGCCGGTCGCGACGTAGTCAAGGAAGTAAAGAGGCTCCGCACCTGCAGCGATGATATCATTGACACACATAGCCACACAGTCCTGCCCGATGGTATCGTGCTTGTCGTACTTGATAGCCAGCATGAGCTTGGTTCCGACACCGTCAGTCCCTGAAATCAAGACGGGCTCTTTGACACCTGTTTTTGAGAGGTCAAACATGCCACCAAAACCACCAAGAGCTCCCATAACACCTGCACGCTCCGTACGAGCCACATGCTTTTTAATCCGTTCAACAACTTCATAACCCGCTTCAACATCCACACCAGACTGCGCATAAGCATTTTTATTCGTCATTTTATTCATTCCTTTTCTTTAATGGAGAGTCTTTATCCGTCTATTTGTAGAAACTGGTCTTTTCTTCCAAACTTCTACGATAGTCTTCTTCATAGTCGTAGAGAGGTGTTGGGTAGTCGCCGTCAAAGTAAGCGACACAGAGACCACCATTCGGCGCATCTGTTTCAATACCAATCGAATCAATCAAGCCATCAATCGAAAGATAGGTCAGGCTATCCGCACCAATGATTTGGCGAGTCTCTTCGACTGTATGATTGGCCGCAATCAACTCCTGACGCGTCTGGATATCAATTCCATAGAAACATGGATAAGCTAGCGCAGGGCTCCCAATAGCAACATGAACCTCAGACGCACCTGCTTCTTTCAAAAGCTGAACGATACGGCGGGAGGTTGTCCCGCGAACAATGGAATCATCAATCATGACCACACGTTTGCCTTTGACAACGCCCGAAACAGCAGACAGTTTCATCCGCACCCCTTGCTCCCGCAATTCCTGAGTCGGTTGGATAAAGGTACGTTGGGTGTATTGGTTTTTGATCAGTCCCATTTCATTTGGCAGACCAGATTCTTCTGCAAATCCCATAGCTGCGCTGAGTGAGGAATTTGGCACACCGACCACAATATCTGCTTCGTGCTTGAACTCACGCGCTAATTGAGCCCCCATACGTTTGCGAGCTGTATGGACATTAACACCATGGATATTAGAGTCAGGACGGGCAAAGTAGATATACTCCATAGAGCAGATCGCCAACTGGGTATCATTCGTATAGCTATCGTACTGAATCCCATTGTCATCCACAATCACAATTTCCCCTGGTTTCACATCACGAATCCACTCGGCACCAATGACTTCAAAAGCACAGGTTTCTGACGAAACGACCACCGCTCCGTTTGCCATTTTCCCAATAGAAAGTGGACGAAAACCATTAGGATCAAGCGCAGCAATCAACTTGTCCTCAAACAGCAGGATATAAGCAAATCCACCTTTGACAAGGCTAAGCGCCTCTTTGATTTTGCCCATCAAGTTGGGATTGTGACTCCGACGAATGAGGTGAGCCAAGATTTCCGAGTCCGAAGTTGAACTGAAAATAGCTCCTCTTTGTTCCAATTCTTGCTTGAGCGATTCGGCATTGGTCAAGTTTCCGTTATGAGCAAGTCCAAACTGCATATCATGAAAGCGGAAGAGGAAGGGCTGAATGTTATCCACAGAAGCTTCGCCAGCAGTCGCATAACGCACATGCCCAATCGCGCTCGTTCCTGTCAATTTATCCAAATTAGCAGGATTTCTGAACACTTCTGATAAAAGCCCCATATCACGATGGCGCTTCAATTGCCCCTGATCATTGGAGAGGATTCCTGCCCCCTCCTGACCACGGTGCTGAAGACTGTGGAGACCAAAATAGGTCAATTTAGCAGCATCTGGATGTCCCCAGATACCGAAAACACCACATTCTTCATTAAGAGATTTTACTTCGTATGTCATTTTATATACCTTTTATTTCCCTGTGAAATAACGCACAGCCGACGCGAACAGGTGCTGGTCTTTATTTCCTGGGATGTTTTGGAAGAGACCGTCTTCATAACGTTCTGAGTGTCCCATCTTACCGATGATTTGACCATTCTTGCTGGTAATTCCTTCGATGGCATTTACCGAACCATTCGGATTGTACTTAGAATCCATACTTGGTTTGCCGTCAAAGTCAACGTATTGGCTAAAGATTTGACCATTGTCACGGAGCTCTGCAAATTCCTCAGCCGTCACGACAAATTTCCCTTCACCGTGCGATACTGGGATGGCATGGATATCGCCCACTTGTACTCCAGCCAACCATGGCGAGTTGGTATTGGCAATCCGAGTTTCCACCATCTTGGCCACGTGCTGGTTAGCATCATTGTAGAAGAGAGTTGGACTAGTACTGTTAGCATCCTCAAAGTTTCCGTATGGAAGAAGACCTGATTTGACAAGAGCTTGGAATCCGTTACAGATACCGATAATCAAGCCACCACGAGCGATAAAGCTATCAATCGCAGCACGCACTTTTTCATTAAGAAGGATATTGACAATAAACTTAGCTGATCCATCCGGCTCATCCGCAGCTGAGAATCCACCTGCAAAGAAGAGAATGTTTGCCTTGCCGATATTGTCAACCATGGTTTCAACCGACTTGACAATAGTCTCTTCATTCAAGGTCACAAATGGCACCAAGTTGACCTCTGCACCTTCTTTTTCGAAGGCCTTTGCTGAATCATATTCTGAGTTGGTTCCTGGGAAGACTGGGATGTAAACCACAGGTTTTTCAATGGTTTCCTTGGCTTTGATGACTGCGTCAGAAGCGACAGCTGGAACTTCTTCCAGTTCTTTAGCTTGGGCAAATTCAGTAGGGTAAACTTCTTCTAGTTTTCCTTGAAAAACACTGTCAAGTTTCTGTCCATCTAGCTTCACACCGTTGACAATCAGTGTAAAGTCTGCTTTTGTTTGTCCAATTTTCTCTACTCCAGTAATCTCTTCAGGAGATGTGAAGACAAATCCGCCTAATTGAGCTGTCAAAGAACTTTCAAATTCAGGCAAGGTCACCTCTGCACCAATATGGTTCCCAAAAGTAGCAAGGACCAAGCTTTCAAGGACACCGCCATATTTAACAGCTGATGCAGATGTTACTTTGTGTCCAGCTTGGATAGCTTCAAATTGAGCAAAATTAGACTTGATAAGATCAAAGTCAATTTCTTGTGCTAGAGCTTGACCTGGGATGTAGTAGATGTTTTCACCAGCAGTCTTGAACTCAGGAGAGAGGACCTTACGGCTATCTGCCGTCGTCACCCCAAAGGCAACCAAGGTTGGCGGTACAGTCAATTCTTCAAAAGTACCAGACATAGAGTCCTTACCACCGATAGATGGCAAGCCAAGCTGGATTTGTGCTTCGATAGAGCCTAGGAGAGCTGCTACTGGTTGACCAAAACGCTCTGCTTGCTTGTCCATGCGCTCGAAGTACTCTTGGTAAGAGAAGCGAGCCTTAGACCAGTTTGCACCAGCAGCTACCAAACGAGCAGTCGCTTCGATTACTGCATAGGCAGCGCCATGGTATGGAGACCATTCTGCTACATAAGGGTTAAAACCTTGAGCCATGACTGATGCAGTGTGAGTTACACCGTGTTGAACTGGCAATTTCTGCACAGATGCCTCAGTTGGTGTGAGTTGGTAGCGACCACCAAGTGGGTGATTGACCGTTGAACGACCGACCGAACAGTCAAAGATGGTTTGCAAGCCTTTTTGACTCGCATGGTTAAGATCAGACAGAACCGCAAAGGTATCTGATTCAAGCGTGTCAACGCTTGTTGTTCGTTCTTCTGGAAGTTCGACGTCCTTATCCACTACTTTGGCATCAACGACTACGCGCACACCGTTTGTATCAAGGAAACGACGTTCCAAGTCAACAATGGTTTCACCATTCCAATGCATGACAAGATTTGGTTTTTCAGTCACTGTTGCCACAACAACAGCGTCAATATTTTCTTTATTACATTCTGCAACGAAGGCATCTACGTCTTCAGGACGCACCACAACTGCCATCCGTTCTTGTGATTCAGAGATGGCAATTTCTGTACCATTCAAGCCTTGGTATTTAAGAGGAACCTTGTTGAGGTCGATTTCAAGACCATCTGCCAATTCACCGATAGCCACACAGACACCACCTGCTCCAAAGTCATTGGATTTCTTGATGAGACGAGTGACATCTCCATTACGGAAAAGACGTTGAATCTTGCGCTCTTCGATGGCATTCCCTTTTTGAACCTCAGCACCAGCAGTCTCCACAGACTCAACTGTTTGAACCTTAGAAGACCCTGTCGCACCACCGACACCGTCACGTCCAGTCTTACCACCGAGCAAGATAATTACGTCACCAGCTTCCGGTTTTTCACGGACTACATTGCCCTTAGGAGCAGCACCAACAACGGCACCAAGTTCCATGCGTTTAGCTACAAAGCCTGGGTGGAAATATTCACGAACGTAAGTCGTTGCAAGACCAATTTGGTTACCATATGAAGAATAACCGTGAGCCGCTGTCTTCGAAATGACTTGTTGTGGCAATTTCCCAGCGCGAGTTTCCGAAATCGGAGCTGTAATATCACCAGCGCCTGAGATACGCATAGCTTGGTAAACGTATGAACGCCCTGACAATGGGTCACGAATAGCCCCACCGATACAAGTAGCCGCCCCACCAAATGGCTCAATTTCCGTTGGGTGATTGTGGGTTTCGTTCTTGAACATGAGGAGCCAAGGTTCCTTGACACCATCAACGTCCACTTTGATTTCAACCGAACAGGCATTGATTTCGTCAGACACTTCCATATCGTCCAAACGACCATTAGCACGCTCATAACGACCAAAAATAGTCGCCATATCCATCAAGGTTTGTGGCTTTTCAGACCGACCTAGTTCCTCACGCATGGCAATATACTTGTCATAAGTCGCTTGCAATTGTTTTTGAAATTTAGAAGCTGAAAAGTCGATCTGTTTCAACTCGGTCTCAAAAGTCGTATGACGGCAGTGGTCAGACCAGTAAGTGTCCAAAACCTTGAGCTCTGTTTCCGTCGGCACGCGCCCGATTGACTTGAAGTAGTCTTGGATAAAGAGCAGATCATCCACTTCCATGGCCATCCCTTGCTCTGCCTTGTAGCGAGCAAAGTCTTCTGCCGTATAGCTTTCAAAGAAAGTCAATTTAGGAATGGTCTTGTCCGACTCAGAAAATTCCTGCTTGGCAATCCCAGTCGTGATGTCCTTGAAACGAGAATCAACTGGGTTGAGCAGGTAGTTCTTGACCGCTTCCAACTCAGTCGCATCAATATCTTTATTAACCAGATAAAGTTGGGCTGTGTTGACTGTCACATCACTCGAACTCCCCAGCAAAAGCAAGGCTTCCTGTGACGAAGCTGCACGCTGGTCAAACTGTCCTGGCAAGCTTTCAATGGCAAAGAAAGCATAGTTAGCAAGATCCGCTTGCACAGCTGATTCATCCAAGACATGATCCGTCACCTGCTCAGAGAAGATGTGTTTTTCCGCAGGTGCAAACAAGTCCTCTGCCAAATCAAAGACATCATAAACCTGCACAATGCGAATACTTTTCAAAGTTGACAATCCCAAGTTGTGCTGGAGCTCCCTTACCAAACTCTCTGATTTAACCTGAAAATCAGGCTTTTTTTCAACAAAAATACGTTTATCCATCAATTCTTATTCCTTTATTTCAGCTCTTGCAATGTTCCCAACGACTTCTAGGTTGTTATTTCAAACCCTGCAACTTTTCCCAGACAATCTCGTAAACATCTGTCAATTCACCTAGTCCCCGACGAAAAACATCCTTGTCCATGTGGTTGCCATCTGCATCCCACAAACGGCAGTTATCTGGTGAAAACTCGTCTGCCAAGATAATCTTACCATCTTTGTCAAATCCGAACTCTAGCTTAAAGTCAATCAATTTAAGACCAATCTCAGCAAACCAAGCTTTCAAGAGCTCATTGATACGACGGGTTTCTTCTTTCAAGTAAGCAATCTGCTGGTCATCCGCAATTTTTAGGAATTTCACATGCTCATCATTGATAAAGGGATCATCCAAATCATCATTTTTATAGTAAAATTCGACAATTGGAGTCTCAAATGCGATACCTTCTTCTACGCCAAAACGTTTTGAAAAGGAACCAGCCGTGTAGTTGCGGAGCACAACTTCCAAAGGAATAATCTCCACCTTTTTATTGAGTTGTTCCGTGTCCGAAATTTTCTCCACAAAGTGAGTCGCCACACCAGCCGCATTTAATTTCTCAAAAATAAAAGATGAAATCTGATTATTCAAGACTCCCTTGCCCGCAATCTGCTCCTTCTTGACACCGTTGAAGGCAGTTGCCTGGTCCTTGTAAGTTGAAATAATGAGATTTTCATCCTCAGTTGTATAGATATCCTTGGCTTTTCCCGAATAGATCAGTTGTTTTGACATTTTAAAGTTCGCCTTTCGTTTTACTTGAGCACATTCTACCACAAAAGCATGGAAAATTCAAGGTTTTTACGAATAAATAACATTTTCCTGTTTCAAGCGTAAAGAAAAACTGCAAGATAAGCTCTTCTTACAGTTTAAAAATCATTTATCCTCTGAAAAACACGAATATTACCCTTTATTCAAAAATTGATCCCAAAAATAACGGAGATAGCTTTTCTTCCCTGTAATCATCTGTAGACGACCTTCTAAACCATAGCGAAGTTTTGTAGCCTGCTCAGAAGTCAGATGGGTCTCCGCCTCAATTTTAAAGAAATTCCCTTTTTCAGTTTTTGTAGCTGTCGCATCAATACTTGTAATCGTGGAATTCAGGAAAATTTGATTCTTGGCATCATTAGTCGTAGTATAACGGACAGAATCCCCAATCTTGACTCTAGCAACATCTTTTGAACTGAGATAGGCTGTGAGTTTGGTTTTTCCTTCTTTTTCCAAGGATGGGTAGAGCTGGGCTAGCAGGGTTCCTTCTGCGGCCATGGTAGAATCGCTAGTCTCAGGATTAAGGTGAAGCACCCCATCCTCACTTGCTGTAATCTTCCCCTTATCGAGGAGACCTCCTTGGACTTTCTTACCCGACTCTGCTTCTAAAATTTTCTGATCCAAAAGAGTTAATTCCTGACCGACTTTAACTAAGTGCTGAGACTTGAGTGATTCCAGTTGACTATCCAGTCCCGTTGCGTGGGCCTGTTGAGCTCCAGAACCTGCATATTGCACACGATACGTAGCTAGGCTAGACTCTAGCTGGGCAATTTGTGCATCCACTTGCGCAATAACTTGCGATTTAGCTTGCGGATCTTCTTCACCTTGATTTTTATAGGTCTGGTAAAAAGAGTAGGCTGGATTCTGACTATCCAGTTGATCTCCCTTTTCAATCGCTGACTTTGCTGTTTTATAGTCTCGAATTTTATCCTCTGTTTGACTGATAAGATTGCCAATCTCGGCCTGGCTCTGACTTGCTGCCGCATTTTGAGAGGAGATGCTGGCATTTTGCTGAGAAACATTACTCCTAAGACTACTAGCTTGGCTGAGATAGTCTCGAAACATCTCCTGATAACCAAACTTATCCGCCTCTGGAAATTGATCACTCCCCTCTTTCAAACTGGATTGCAAATACCCCAACTGCTTTTTTTGATCCTTTAACATCTCCAATTGACTGGCATATGCCTCAACCTGGACAGCCTCCGCCCCTTGCTGGTACTGAACGAGCAGATCTCCTTGCTTAACCAACTTGTTTTCTTCCAGATAGTTGCCCACAATGCGTTGATTGCTAGTCGACTGGATGTTGGCAATGATCCGACTAGGTTCGACTGTCGCTCTGGTAGACAAACTCATCTCCTTCTCTGCAAAAACTGCAAATCCTAACAGAAATACGAGCAGAAGTGACATAGGTAAAATCACCCGACTGGAAAAATTATGGTAACGACGATTATAAAACTCCGCACTTTCTAAAAATTCTGGTTTCATCCTCTCCTCTTTCTAGCTATTCACCAAATGGGCGTAAAAGCCATCCTGTGCAAGCAAATCTGCATGGGTGCCCTCTTCGACAATCTTGCCCTGATCCAAAACAACAACCTTTTCTGTCCGCTCAGCGATGGTCAAGCGATGGGCGATGAAAATCAAGGTCTTATCTAAAGCCATGAGATTATCCACGATCCGCTTCTCTGTCAAAATATCCAAACTGCTAGTCGCCTCGTCCAAGATCAAGACAGGTGCATCCGTCAAGAGAGCACGCGCCAGAGCGATTCTCTGCCGTTGCCCACCAGAAATTCCAGCCCCATCCGAAGTCAATTCTGTCTGATAATTCAGAGGCATGCGCTCAATATCCTCCCGAATCTCTGCCAACTCGACTGCTCGTAAGATATCTTCCTGAGTCGTCCCCTCCTTGGCTCCAAGGAGAAGATTCTCCAAAATCGTTCCGTTAAAGACATAGGGCTGTTGAGGCAGGTAGTTGATATACTGACGCAAAGCCTTTTTGTCAATCTGATTAAGATTGACACCACCCAGACTAATCTCTCCCTGACTTGGGTCGTAAAAATTAACCATCATTTTGGCTAAGGTGGTCTTACCCGAACCTGAAATCCCCACAAAAGCTATCTTAGACCCTTGTGGAATGGTCAAATTGATATCCGACAAGACGTCACGACCATAGCCATACTTGTAGTGAACCTGCTTGAAGGTCATCTCTCCCTTCATCATGCTCAAATCTTCTACCGTTTTCTTCTCCTCAAACTCCGAAGCTACTAGATAAACCTCGTTCAGACGATTATTGGCAACCTGCGCTGTCTGAAGTTTGGTTTGTAGGTTAATGATATTTTCCAAAGGATTGGTAAAGTAAACAAGCAAAGTATTAAAGGTAATCAGCTGGCCCAAACTCATTTTTCCATCCATGACAAGAATAGCTCCCAGCCAGAGAACGGCAACATTGAGCAGGAGCTGGGCAACTTTTTTCAGAGCCTTTTGCTGACTTTCTGCCCGACTATAGGCAAAGGATTTTTTCAGATAAGCTACAAATTCCTTGTCAATCTTTTGGTAACGCTGACTTTCACTGGTCAAAGATTTAACAGTCTCAATACCGTTGATGTCCTCGATAATAGAAGAAGACAGAACCGCATTAGCTTCCATGGTATCCCGATTCATCTTTTCAAACGGCTTCATAAAGGCAAAGATAATCACTGTATAGATAGGAAGCGCAAGTAGACTAATGAAAAAGAGCGTCATATTTTGTGAAAACAAGACAAGCGAGATAATCAAAATCGTCGACACATCTAGGAAAATCGACAGAATGGTCGAAGCTAGCGCGTCAATGATACTGTTAGCATCCGTGAAACGAGACACGATTTCTCCTGTCCTGCGTGTCGCGAAAAAGGACATCGGCAGATGAAAAACATGCTTGATGTAGGACAAAATCACATCGATGGACAACCGTTGACCCAGAACAAGTAAGAGGTATTCCTGCGCATAAGACAAAATCTGCTGGAGAATATAGACGATGACTAGTCCTATTGAGATGATGCCCAGCGTCGAGCGCATCTGGTCTGGCACGTAACTATCAATGATGGACTGAAGATAGTAGGAACCCACGATATTGATCAAGGTTACCAAGAGTGTCGCTAGGACGATATTGGTAATTAAGCCACGCTGTTTGAGTAAGATTGGCAAGAAGGATAGGAGACCCTGTTTTTTCTCCTTATGGGGTTTATAGTCCGGAGATGGCGCCATAAAGAGACTGACTCCTGTCCATTCTTGCGCAAACCGCTCACGAGAAATCTTGGTCAGCTTGATACCAGGATCTGGATCAGCGATATGAATGTGCTTTTTATCCTGACCTATCACCACATAGTAGTGGAGCAACTTCCCTTCCTTGAGCACATGAGCCACAAAAGGAAAGGTCAAATCTGGCAGATCAAAGAGCGTCATATCCGCCTTGATAGCCCGCGTCTCAAACCCAATCTCCTCTGCCACCTTTACAAGTCCCAAAGCGGTCGTCCCATCCATGGTCGTCTTGGCTAACTCTCGTAGATGAGCCAAGGAGTAATAACTACCGTAGTAGCCAAATACCATAGCCAAGGAAGCCACGCCACAATCCATCTGATCCACCTGGGGACGATAGTGCCTTTTCCCAAATTTCATATCCATCTCCTTTTTTCTAACAATCTCTTAAAAACTTTGTAAGATTATTTTAACCAAATAAGGATAAAAACAGGAAAATATTCCTAAATAAACCATTTTTGCGCCTAAAACGCACTTTAAAAAGCATAAACTATCATTTAAATGTAAAAAGCAGAACAAAAGTTCTGCCTGCTTAAAGTAACCGTTAAAAAATGAATGCCCAGAAATAAACTATTCTGAAATGATATTCTCTTTACTTCTATAAAGTGAGATAAATGTCATCAAAAATAATGAAATCGTAGGTAGATCAAAACATTCAAACCATGTAGGTAGATGTATCTTGTTTATATCGGCCACGATTCTAATCATTAGATAAGCCATCGAGCTAAATAATACAGTGGTCTCTGGCCAAGTTTTTTCTAGTAATTGAACAACTTTCATCTCAAACTCCAATCTGATGGTCCATCAATTCCCACTCGTACTTTCTTTTGTTTTGTACTTGTATCCTAGATAAAACAGACCAAGCAGAATTGGATAGGTTTCTGGATAAAACAGAGTATTGATCGGATTTTTCATAATCAAATACGTTGCGATATAAAGAATAATCGATACGACAAAATACCCCTCAGCAAATCCTAATAAGATTTTTTTCATAGCAGACTCCTATTTACATGCACAAAATCCTTTTCATTCAGATTGATCTTTTATAGTTTTGATTATTTTTCGTCAAATCCTTACAAAAAATACCAAAATAGCTCGAAGCAAGCAAACCAACTACAGTCCATTGCCAATCAAAGGATACTAATGAACCTGTACGAATCAGATGAAGCGCGAGATTGAGAGCTATAGCCGACAAAGGAATTACAGTAGCTAATTTAGGTAAGAGTGTATTGAGATTTAGGTTACGATTCATAGTTAATTTCCTTCTATATTTAGATTAACGTCTACTTCCTAGATAACGCCCATACATATAAGCAGCTACTCCTAATACACCCCAAGCTATTGCTGTGGAAGTAGTGACAATGAAGCCTCCTTCAGTAAGAGCCAAATCTTCTTCTGTCATGATATCAAATTTTTTATCCATTTCTTTCATTTTTCTCTCTCCTTTTTAAATAATACTGGCTAATCCAATAGCTACTCCAACCAAAATCCCTACTATTCCTAAATTAGTTCTTATTTCATTGATAATAACTAAAAGATGACTATTCAATAGCAGTTGCCATACACTAAAAATAGTTCTCTTTAAACCTTGTCTTTAGCTAAATCCAAGTAACTCATCATCAAAATAAGGATCGGAACAACTAATTCTGTTTGGAAATATTTTTCAACATTAAAGGTGATTACATTTAAATCTCCCAATATGCAAAGCACTCCAAAAATAATTAGAACTGCTCCCATTACATTTTTTAGATTTTTCATACAATTCTACTTTTATCCAAATTTACGTTTTAAATCTTGACCAATTAATCGACCACCAAGGAAAATTGCTACTCCTCCAGCAATCATGGCTATGGTAATTAAGCCACCTTCTGTATTCATCAATTCTTCTTCTGTCAATTCTGTCCATTTATTTAAATTCATTTTTCTCTCCTTATTATTACATAAAATAGCCCCAAGCAATACCACCAATTAGTAAGACACCTCCTACAACTACAGCGGTAACCGACCCCCCATTCACATCCGTCAACTCTTCTTCTGTAAGAGCTACAAAGTTCTGTTCCATGTTGTCAAAGTTTGTCATCTTTCTTCTCCTCTATATTTTTCTATATATCTAATCTTTAACCTCTAAGCCACTTAAATAGCCAGATTGGGTAAATTACTGAAATCATTTTCTTCTCTCCTTTCTTTTCTTCTCACTTATCTATTCGAAAAACAATTCGAAAATGAACAATTCATTCATTTTTATTTTAAAAACCACTTAATAAACCACGGATAAAAACCGGTCACATACATAAACGTTCCTCCTTTTTCTTTCTCATCTCTTTATTCGCAATTTCTACTAAAAGTTTCTCTTTTTTCCGCAAATAAAAAAACAACATGACTTGCATGTTGCTTTTGGCTATTTTTTATCTTTAATAATTGCTACTACATCCGCTACACTTTGAAGTTGATCGATTTCCTCATCAGTGATTTCGATACCAAATTCATCTTCTAGTGTCAAGACAAACTCCATCAAATCCACTGAGTCCGCATCTAGATCGTCTTTCAAACTTAAGGCTTCTGTTACGTCAAAGTCTTCTCCCTGTCTCTCTTGGATAATGGTTACAATACGGTCAAAAATTTCTTTTTCTGTCATCTTTTTTATTCTCCTGAAAATTCACGCGCAGTTTGAGCAACTACGTCTGTTTCTAGCATAGTACGAATCTGACGAATCGTACTGTACACAGCCTTAGCATCACTTGAGCCATGAGTTTTTACAACTGGCGCCTTGACGCCAAACAAGACTGCTCCTCCAACATCTGAATAGTTGAGCTGTGTCTTCAACCCCTTAAGACTATCCTTGAGAAGTAGAGCACCTAGCTTCGCTCGAAGACCACCACCTGTAATAGCTGTCTTGAGCAAGCCCATAATTCCCATGGCTGTCCCTTCAATGGATTTGAGAACAGCGTTTCCCGTGAAACCATCTGTCACGACAACATCCGCAACGCCATTCATCAGATCACGCGCTTCCACGTTTCCGATAAAGTTCAAACTTTCATCAGCTACTAGCAATTCGTAAGTTTCCTTACGAAGCGGGTCGCCCTTGCTGCTTTCTGTTCCATTGTTGAGCAAACCAACACGTGGTTTCGAAATCCCACGAACATTTTTCGCATAGAAGGAACCTAAAACAGCGTATTGGTGCAGATGATGGGCTGTATTTTCTGCATTGGCACCGAGATCTAGCATATCAAAGCCTTTCCCATCGATGGTCGGCAAGGTAGACATGAGTCCTGGACGATCGATATTCTTGATACGACCCACAATGAAGAATCCTGCAGCCAACAAGGCACCTGTGTTACCAGCAGAGAGGACAGCGTCTGCTTCTCCCTCTTTAACAGCCTTAGCTGCCAATACCATGCTGGCATTTTTCTTCTTACGGATAGCTTTTGTCGGCTCATCGTCTGAGTTAATTTTCTCATCCGTATGGATAATGCTAACGCGCTCTGTCGCTGTTAGATATTGCTTGATCTTGCTTTCATCTCCATAGAGTTGAATCTCAATATCTGAAAAGTCAGCAAGGGCTTGATTGACACCCTCAACGATGGCTTGAGGTGCGTAATCGCCCCCCATAGCATCTACTGCGATTTTTTTCATTTGTTTTCCTCTTTTAGTAATTGTCCCCAGTCTGCTAGGGAATCGATAAATTTCTTTGATTTTAGGTGAATCCCAACGTACTCTTCGTAGAGTTGATCCATAAACTTGCGTAGCTCTTGCTTGATTTCGGCCTTAAGCGAAATGGTCTCCAAGGTTTCAAAATCAATGGCTTGAAATTGATTGAGCAGATAAGGGATATTGGGATTTAGATGACAACGTCTCTCATCCTCATGATAATGCTCTGGGCAGAGGCAGGCTCCATATTTGAAAGAAAAGTCAAAGGCCTGACCGACCCGATGGCAAAAGACACACTCATTAAAATTAAGGCTGATTCCAAATCGAGTCAAGATTTGAATTTCAAAAATATTGGTTAAAACCTGATAATCTATCCCTGCTTCCATCAACTCCAGAGTCTTCCTCAAGAAAGCAAACAAGGGAGCATCCTGCTGATTATCCTGCAAACTAGCATCTGCAAGGGCAGCCACATAGGTTGCATAGGCCATGACAAAGAGATCACTATTAATCTTGGGAAAGGTCATCACCTCGTGATAGTCCTCAATGTAGCTAAGCCCATCATCATTGATTCGCAAGAGAAATCGTGCCAACACCAAGGGCTGAATAACCGGAGCTAGTTTGGACTGGCCAGCGTGTTTGACGAAAAACATGCGCTTGCCCGCCTGCTCGGTAAAGATCTTGACTAGCTTGTCATCTTCACGAAAGTTACGATTGTAGAGCACCAAGCCTTGACTCGTGATAGACTGAATCATGCTTCTCTCATGTACTCCTCAAGTCGTTTCATGGCCTCTCTGATCGTTTCCATGCTGGCTGCATAGGACAGGCGCACATAGCCTTCTCCGTAACGCCCAAAGGCGGCACCAGGGATAAAGGCAACGGCCTTCTTCTGAGCAAAATCCTTCAGAAAAGCAAAGGAATCTTGATTGTAGCCCGCTGGAATCTTAGCAAAGATATAGAAGGCCCCATCTGGTTTGGTAATCTCAAAACCAAGCGTAGTCATCTTCTCGATGATATAATCTCGACGCTGGATGTATTCCTTCTTCATAGGCTCTGCGTCGTTTTTACCAGCCGTCAAGGCCTCCACCGCAGCATGTTGCGCCATGGTATTTGCGGCAGTAACCAAATATTGGTGACTCTTGATTAACTGAGCTGTGAAAGCTGCAGGAGCAAAGATAAAGCCTAAACGCCAACCTGTCATAGCATGCGATTTAGATAAGCCATTAATAATAATAGCCTGGTCTCTCAGCATAGTTCCCAATGATACATGATTTTCCCCTGTATAGGTTAATTCTGAGTAAACCTCATCACAGACAACAAAAATCTCATACTTGCGTAAAACGTCTGCCAAGGCTTCCAACTGCTCCCGACTATAGGTAATACCTGTCGGATTGGCTGGATAGTTGAGAATAACTGCTTTGAGCTTGTCCCCTTGCTCCAAAATGGCCTTTTCCAACATCTCAGGAGTCAAGACAAAACCATTTTCAGTTGTATCAATCTCGACAATCTCTGCCCCAACTAGATTGACAATCGGCTCATATCCTGGGTAGGCAGGAGCTGGCAAGAGCACCTTGTCCCCCTCTTCCAAAATAGCCGTCAAAGTAGCAGATAAAGCCTCTGTCGCCCCAATTGTAACCAAAATTTCATTTTCAGGATTATAATCTAGCTGGTATTTTTCTTTTACAAAGTCGCTAGCAGCCTGGCGCAAGGTCAGTAAACCGCTCATCCCTGTATAGTAGGATTGGTTCTGGTCAATGGCTCGCTTGGCTGCCTCCTTGATATGATCTGGCGTTGTAAAATCAGGTTCCCCCAAGGTCAAACGCAAGACCCCAGGAATCTCTGAAATTGCCTGGTCAAACTGGCGAATCAAGGAAACTTGAATCTTGTCTAACTGTTTATTAAAGCGTTTGGTTAAGTCCATAGATATCCCCCTTGCTTACAGAACATAGTACTATTATACTACAAAAGCTCCCTGACCGCAAAATCCATCTGAAACCCACATTTTTCACTTTCTGTTTTACTTTTCTTCTCGACAGGACTATAATAATAAGTGCTTATTTTCGGAGGTTTATATGTCATTTTTATCAAAAAATGGAGCAGGAATCTTGGCCTGCCTTCTCATTTCTATCGTATCTTGGTGCCTGGGAGGATTTTTCCCCGTCGTGGGTGCACCTGTCTTTGCAATTTTTGCTGGAATGCTCCTCCACCCCTGGCTCTCACCCTACAAACAACTAGACGCAGGTTTGGCCTTTAGTTCCAAGAAATTGCTCCAGTATGCCGTTATCTTACTCGGTTTTGGTCTCAATATCTCGCAAGTCTTTGCAGTTGGACAAACTTCACTCCCCGTCATCCTTTCCACCATTTCGATTTCCTTAATCGTTGCCTACCTCTTCCAGCGTTTCTTTGCGCTAGACACGAAACTGGCTACCTTGATTGGAGTGGGTTCTTCTATCTGTGGTGGTTCTGCCATTGCTGCAACAGCACCCGTTATCCATGCCAAGGAAAAAGAAGTCGCCCAAGCCATCTCCGTTATCTTTTTCTTCAATGTCTTAGCAGCACTTATCTTTCCAACGCTAGGAACCTGGCTTCACCTATCCAATGAAGGTTTTGCCCTCTTTGCAGGAACTGCAGTCAACGATACTTCTTCTGTAACGGCTACCGCCAGTGCCTGGGACAGTCTTTACCAAACCAATACCCTTGAGTCTGCAACCATTGTTAAACTCACACGAACTCTGGCTATTATCCCCATCACGCTCTTTCTCTCCTACTGGCAAAGTCGCCAACAAAAAAATAGCCAGGGTTTCCAACTAAAAAAAGTCTTCCCACTTTTTATCCTTTATTTCATCCTAGCCTCTCTCTTAACGACTCTTCTCACCTCTCTCGGCGTGTCTAGTAGCTTCTTCACCCCTCTCAAACAACTCTCCAAATTCCTTATCATCATGGCCATGAGTGCCATCGGTCTCAAAACCAATCTAGTAGCCATGGTCAAATCCAGCGGTAAATCCATTCTTCTTGGAGCCCTTTGCTGGATTGCCATCATCCTTACCAGTCTTGGCATGCAAGCATTGATTGGTACTTTATAATACAAAAAGGTAGCCAGTAGGCTACCTTTTTATTGCTCAAGAATTAAGCGAGTATGTTCTCTCTTAATACAGCGATTCATCACGATGTCATCGCATCCTCCAGCACGTAAGATTTCTTCCGCTTCTAGATTTTCAAGTCCTAATTGCGCCCAGAAAATCTTGGCATCTGCCTTGAGAAAATCACGCGCCACATCTGGTAAAAACTCGCTCCGTCGGTATACATTGACAATGTCCACAGGAAAAGGAATCTCAGCTAGACTCGCATAAGCCTTCTCTCCCAAAATTTCCCCACCTGCAGCCTTGGGATTGACTGGAATGATTTTATAGCCCCGAGCCTGCATTTCCTTAGTCACTCGATTGCTAGTTGTTTCTTCACGATCGGACAAGCCTACTACCGCTAACGTTTTACTGGTTGCAAGATACTGACGTACCACACCATCACTTGGATTGATAAATTCTTGACTCATAGAAATCCTCCTTTTTTCTCAGTATAGCATATTTTGAAAAGGCTTGCAGATTTTGACTATAAAAATCTCCTAGCAAGAAAAGAAACCTGCTAGGAGTTCTGTCTACTTCAAGTGAAAGATTAAATCTTTTTCTCAATACAAAATAGAGGAGAAAGAGGACGTTTTTCGTGGATACGGATAATAGCATCGCCTAGAAGATGAGCAATCGAAATTTGTTCAATCTTATCAATCAAACGCTCTTCTGGTAGGTAGATGGTATCCAAAACAACCAATTTCTTAATAGCTGATTTTTGGATATTGTCCATAGCTGGCCCTGAAAGAACTGGGTGCGTACAGCTTGCATAAACTTCAACAGCACCTGCTTCAGCAAGAGCATCCGCCGCATGACAAATAGTTCCAGCTGTATCGATCATATCGTCAATCAAGATACAAGTCTTACCTTCTACCTTACCAATGATGTTCATAACTTCACTGGTATTCATCTTGTCTACACTACGGCGTTTGTCAATAATCGCAATCGGAGTTTTCAAAAACTCTGCCAATTTACGAGCACGAGTCACCCCACCATGGTCTGGGCTGACAACCACGTAGTCAGAGCCAACCATGCCACGACGTTCAAAGTAGTCCGCAATCAATGGAGCACCCATCAAGTGATCTACAGGAATATCAAAGAATCCCTGAATCTGTGCAGCGTGCAAATCAATCGTCAACAAACGATCCACTCCAGCAACTTCTAGCATGTTTGCAACGAGTTTTGCTGTGATTGGCTCACGCGCGCGCGCTTTTCTATCCTGACGTGCATAGCCATAGTAAGGCATAACAACATTGACAGATTCTGCACTGGCGCGCTTCAATGCGTCCACCATAATCAAAATTTCAAGTAAATTATCATTTACAGGTGAACTAGTTGATTGTAGGATAAAGACGTGTTTTCCACGGATTGATTCTTCAATGTTGACCTGAATCTCCCCATCTGAAAATTGGCGAACAGTCGATTTCCCCAACTCTATCCCAATTTCTTGCGCCACACGCTCTGCCAATTCTCTATTAGAAGAAAGGGCAAACAGCTTTAAATCAGAAAAAGACATGATTTCCTCCGGTATTTATGTATCACTTGTTTTTACACAACATTTTCCATCTACCATTGTAGCGCTTTTTCCTTTATTTTTCAATCAAAAATAAAACAAGAGTAAACATTTATACCCTTGTTTTATGCTATTTTATATTAGCTATATTAAAACTAAAAATTCTACATTTTAACAATCGATTTTATGCTAGGGTGAGATTTTTTCGAGACAAAGTTAGTATACTTCTCTCATACTTCCTGTATCCACATCATAGACAGCACCTGAAATAACCACATCATCAGGAATCAGTGGAGACTCTCTAAGCAATTGCATATCCTCTCTCACACTCTCTTCAACATCCTGGAATGGTAAAAAATCTTGATTAGATACATCAACTCCGAGCTCGTGTTTCAAATATTCATGAAAACTTTCATTTTGAAAGGTTTGAGCTCCACAGTCTGTATGGTGAAGCACCACGATTTCTCTTGTCCCCATTTGTTGCTGGGAAATCACCAGTGAACGAATCATGTCCTCAGTTACTCGACCACCCGCATTCCGCAAGATATGAGCATCCCCAAGGGCCAAACCTAGAGCTTGCGCAACGTGTAGACGTGAGTCCATACAGGTCACGATAGCTACTCTGGTTTTGGGTTTAAGTGGCAGATTTAACTGCCCATGTAGGGCAACATAAGCCTGATTGGCTTGCATAAACTGTTCAAAATACGACACGATTCCCTCCTCAAAAATTTGATAATCAAATATTTCTCCTATCTTATCATTTTTAAGAGGATTTGTCACGGATTATGCAAAGACCTTTTTCAAAACTTCCTGAATAGTCGTCACACCAATGACTTCAATTTCCTTGGGTGGAGTGATTCCTGTCAAGGAATTCTTGGGTACATAAATCTTGGTAAAGCCCAATTTTTCCGCTTCATTGATGCGTTGTTCGATGCGATTCACGCGCCGAATTTCTCCGGTCAAGCCCAGTTCACCCACAAAACATTCCTGAGGATTGGTAGGCTTGTCCTTGTAACTAGAGGCAATAGCCACTGCAACAGCCAAGTCAATGGCAGGCTCATCCAATTTTACACCACCAGCAGATTTGAGATAGGCATCCTGGTTTTGCAAGAGAAGCCCTGCTCGTTTTTCCAAAACAGCCATAATCAGACTTGCACGATTGAAATCAAGTCCAGTCGTCGTACGTTTAGCATTTCCAAACATGGTTGGTGTTACCAAAGCCTGAACCTCCGCCAAAATCGGACGGGTCCCTTCCATGGTCACAACGATTGACGAGCCAGTAGCCCCATCCAAACGCTCCTCTAGGAAAACTTGACTCGGATTGAGCACCTCAACCAATCCACCCGACTGCATCTCAAAGATGCCAATCTCATTAGTGGAACCAAAACGGTTTTTGACTGCTCTCAAGATACGAAAGGTATGGTGACGTTCCCCTTCAAAGTAAAGCACTGTATCTACCATATGCTCCAACATACGCGGACCCGCCAAGGTCCCTTCCTTGGTCACATGCCCTACGATAAAGATGGCAATGTTATTGGTCTTAGCCAGCTGCATAAGCTCAGCGGTCACCTCACGCACCTGAGACACAGACCCCTGCACCCCTGAAATCTCAGGAGACATAATCGTCTGGATAGAGTCGATGATGAGAAAATCTGGTTGGATGCGCTCCACCTCAGATCGAACACTCTGCATATTGGTCTCTGCATAGAGATAAAACTCACTATCAATATCACCCAAGCGCTCTGCCCGTAACTTAATCTGCTGGGCAGACTCCTCCCCACTGACATAGAGAACCGTACCCACTTGTGACAGCTGCGTTGAAACTTGTAGGAGAAGGGTTGATTTCCCGATTCCTGGATCCCCACCGATAAGAACGAGACTCCCCGGTACCACTCCGCCTCCAAGCACACGGTTGAATTCCTCCATATCCGTCTTGGTTCGATTGACATTGATGGAAGTCACCTCAGCCAGTTTCATAGGCTTGGTTTTTTCACCTGTCAAGGACACTCGTGCATTCTTGACCTCGGCAACCTCAACCTCTTCTACAAAAGAAGACCAAGACCCACAGTTAGGACAACGCCCTAGATACTTAGGTGAATTATATTCACAATTTTGACAAATAAAAGTTGATTTTTTTTTAGCTATGATGATTCTCCTTCTACTGCAACTCCTATAGAGCGCCACTTATACAATGTATTTTGAAATTTCTTCTGGTTGACAACTCCGACAGCAGACAAATCGACAGAAACCTGATAATTCTCCTTGACAGCTGCCAAAACGGAAGCCTTAACACAGCCATTGCCATCTACCCCTATAAACTCTATGCTTTTAGCACCGTTTCCCTCTAAAAAATCTTTTAAATCTGGATTAGTAAAGCAAGAAGCCCGACGCTTCTCAAAGATACGAGAAGATACAAGGAGCAAGCCGGTCGCAAATTTCTTCTTTCTATCTTTTCTCTCCCAGAAAAAACGATTGAGAATATAGATAACTCGGTCACTGGGATAAGCAGCAATTTTGTCATTTACAGCTGCAGTCAGTTCTTCATGATATGCTTTTCCTACAGCAACATAATCTGACTGCATGTCTACAACTAATAAATAGTCTGCCATTTTATTCCTCTATTTCCCTGTTGACCCAAATCCACCCATCCGCACGCCGTCTGCCTCATCTCCGTCTGCGATCAAAAATGGAGCAAAGACAGCCTGAACCACACGTTCCCCAACTTCAAGAACTACTTCCTGGTCCGTAATATTTTTCATCTGCGCAAAGATATGTCCCTCATTCCCGGGATTGCCATAATAATCCCCATCAATAACCCCAACTGAGTTAATTAAAACCAAGCCCTTTTTACGAGGGTTTGAAGAGCGATCATAAAGGTAGAGGACCTCAGTTGGTTGCATATAAGCCTTAACCCCTGTCGGAACTAAGACAATCTCTCCTGGCGCGATCACCGTACGCACGGCAACCTTTAAGTCATAGCCAGCTGCATGAGCTGTCTCACGCTTGGGCAATAAATTTTCATCTGTAAAACTCGAAACCAATTCAAAACCACGAATTTTCATATTTTTCTCTTTTCTATTATCATTTATTCTAGGCTATTTTATCTTATTTATTCGAAAAAAGCACGAAAAAAGAGCACACAATTCAAATCGCTTAGGGCTGCTGGATTCCTCCCCTGACCCGCTTCACGCAGAACTGTTGCTCCACTATTTATTATATCACATTCCTATTCATTTTAAAAGAAAAATTATTTTTTCCGTCTATTTCTAAAAAAGTCTTGCATAATAGTTGCGCATTCATCTTCCAAAATTCCCGTTTCAACCTCTACACGATGGTTGAGACGCTCATCTGTCAAGATATCATACAAACTCCCAGCGGCGCCAAATTTCTGGTTTTTAGCCCCATAGACCACGTTTGGAATACGGGCGAGTCCAATCGCCCCACTACACATGACACAAGGCTCAATGGTCACAAAAAGCGTGCAATCCAGCAAGCGCCAGCTCTCCTCACTCAGGTTCGCATTCTCTATGGCCATGATTTCCGCATGCATGACCGCCCGTTGCAACTCCTCGCGCGCATTATGCCCCCTACCAATGATTTCTCCATCCTTGACAATCACACAACCAATTGGAATTTCATCGTGTTCTAAGGCAATCTCAGCTTCTCTCAAAGCCTCCCTCATAAAGACTTCTTTTTCTTCAAGCGTATAATCCATCTCTTTTCCCTTTTCCTACTTGTCGATTTTATTATTATATCATGATTCTCAACACAAAAAAAGCCACCGAATGCGGTGACTTAATAGGGAGATTATTATGAAAAAGAAAAGTTTAGGATATTTGTTACAACAAGTTAGGAGGTCTTCTTGTAACTGTCTATAGTATACCCAACCTGTCTTAAACTAATCTTAAAAATCTCCTATGACCAAACACTTTCTAAAATATTAGTTTGTTCACGACCAGGTCCTACTGAGAAAGTTGAGATACGAACACCAACCAACTCGCTTACACGACGAACATAGTTGCGTGCATTCTCAGGAAGGTCTTCCAAATTACGGACTCCAGTGATGTCTTCTGACCAACCTGGCAATTCCTCGTAGATTGGCTTACAACGTTTCAACTGCTCAAGACTAGCAGGATAGTAATCAATACGTTGACCATCAAGAACATAGGCGACACAGATTTTCACAGTATCCAAACCACTCAAAACATCTATAGAGTTCAATGAAAGATTGGTAATCCCAGATACACGGCGGCTGTGACGCATCACAACTGAGTCAAACCAACCCACACGACGTGGACGACCAGTTGTTGTACCATATTCATGACCTACTTCACGGATGCGATCTCCCACTTCATCAAATAATTCAGTTGGGAACGGTCCATCTCCTACACGACTTGTGTAGGCTTTACAGACACCTACAACCTTGTCAATCTTACTTGGACCAACACCAGACCCAATCGTCACACCACCAGCGACAGGGTTTGACGACGTAACAAATGGATACGTACCTTGGTCGATATCTAGCATAACACCTTGCGCACCTTCAAACAGCACACGTTTGCCATTATCAAGCGCATCATTCAAGATAACAGACGTATCTGTCACATACTTCTTGATTTGTTGACCATATTCATAATACTCTTCAAAAATATCATCAATTGAAATAGGAGTACTGTCATACAATTTTTCAAACAGACGATTCTTTTCCGCAAGATTGCGTTCCAAGCGTTCACGGAAAATATCCTTATCCAAAAGATCTGCAATACGGATACCTACACGGGCTGCCTTATCCATATAGGCTGGACCAATCCCTTTAATTGTAGTCCCAATCTTGTTAACTCCCTTAGCTTCTTCCTGCAAGCGATCCAACTCAATGTGATAAGGCAAAATAACATGCGCACGATCAGAAATACGCAAGTTATCAGTTGTCACACCTTCTTCATGAAGATAAGTCAACTCTTTTACTAGAGATTTAGGGTTTACAACCATCCCATTCCCAATAACAGAGATTTTTTCAGGAAAGAAAATTCCAGATGGAATCAAGTGCAACTTAAATTTCTTACCATCAATCACAATCGTGTGACCAGCATTATCACCACCTTGATAACGAGCAATTACCTCTGCATTAGCAGAAAGAAAATCAGTAATTTTCCCTTTACCTTCATCACCCCATTGGGTACCTACAACAACAACTGAAGTCATAATAAAATTCGTCTGAGCTACTAGGAGCTCGTCCTTTCTCATATACATGGCAGGAATTTCACCCGCAATTATATCTTACAGTTTATTATAAGAAAAAAACACTATTTTATCAAGAAGAAACAGTAGAAAAGATTTGGAAATTCTTTCATTTCTAAATACAAAAGCCTTTGATTATAAGCTAATTCTATATTTTTTAAAAACTAGCTACAACTATCGTTCGTAATTATGATATAGATGCTTCCTATTGGATAATAGTTGTACCACCTTGCAGGAATTTATCTAGATATAGACGATAAGCTGTTTTAAAGTGATATAGTGAAAAGTCCCTATCACTTTTTATTTTAAATCGGATTAAGTAATATAGTAAAAAACGAAGATGAAGTGATTCCCACTCTGAACAACTCTGGCCTAAAGAGGCATATTCTTGTTCAACTAGTTTCAAAAAGACAAATGCTCGATCATAAAATTTTTGAATCATATAAAAATTCCCTTTCTTATTAGTAACACTAGTCTAACAAAAAAAAGAACTAAAAAAGCTTCAAATCCTATAAAAGAAGAATTTAAAGCTAAACGAACTGAAAATAAAATAAAGAGGTAATTACAGATTTAAAAATTAAAATTTGAAATTTCAACAATCCACTATATTTATAAATAAAAAAACGCTCAATTGAACGTTTCAATCTATACTCCGCCAGTAGGACTCGAACCTACGACATCATGATTAACAGTCATGCGCTACTACCAACTGAGCTATGGCGGATAAAAGCTAAGCGACTTCCATATCTCACAGGGGG